>NZ_FXBB01000008.1 GCF_900177735.1 Dethiosulfovibrio salsuginis
AGAGGGACATAAAGGACCTGAGCCCAGAGGAAATACACTCTAAGCGCCATGAACTGGCAAAACCGGTTCTTGACGACTTTTTGTCGTGGCTCCAGTCTTTTGATGACCTCCCTAAAAGCCACTTCGGCAACGCCGTAAAGTACACCCTAAACCAGTGGGAATCTCTGCAAAACTACCTTCTTGACGGGAGGCTTGAGGCCTCCAACAACGAGGCAGAAAGGCTTGCAAAGAGCTTTGCCGTCTGCAGAAAAAACTTCCTGTTCTCGAACACTCCGAGAGGGGCAAAGTCCAGTGCCTTGATACTGACCATAGTAACAACGGCCATGGCAAACGACCTCAACCCCTATAGGTATCTGGTCTACCTCTTCCAAAAAGCCCCCAACCTAAACCTGGTAGACCCAGAGCAACTGGAACAGCTCATGCCCTGGAACACCCCTGAATATATTAGGCTCGCAGCGGAGTAAGCTCGCTGCGAGCTTTTTTTATGACAAGATTATCCCATCTGTTGCCGAGATAGTCGATGTACTGCTAGGTTTGACGCTTACATTACTCTCCCTTAGAGACCCTTATTATGGCCTACGTCTCCGAAAAGGGACTCGGGGATCTAAAAGAAAAAGGACGTAAGATGTTTCTCCCAGGGGTTAAAGGTCGCAATATCTATTTTCAACGAAACGCCTTTCTGCTAGGACGATATGCATTGAAGAAGAAGGAGGAGGATCAGGGCCAATCGGTCGTGGCGATCCTTTTCAGGGATTGCGATGGAACCAGATCCTCTCCTAGATCGGAGTGGGATGACAAACGAAACTCTATAGTTTATGGCTTCGAAAAGGCTGGTCTGAGGACAGGGGTTGCAATGGTCCCCAAGACAAAATCCGAGTGCTGGTTACTCTGCGCTGTCCAGGAGGATAGCTATCGTGACTGCGGTAGATTTGAGGAGCTCTCGGGTAACGATTCGAGCGAGAAAGGAGCGCCCAAAAAGGTATTGCAGAAAACCTTAGGCGAAGAGGGAACGTCGGAGCTTTTGAGGGACCTGATCCATAATGGGACGATAGACCCCATTCGAATAGACATGCCGAGTTTCAACGTCTTCAAAAAAGATCTTGAGGAAGCGATCAGGGTTGCTATGAAAGAATAACACAATACAGATAGCCCCCATCGATGTGAAATAGGGGCTATCTGGCAAAAAAAATCATGGCTTGCATTGTTAAAATTTTATTTTTATCCCTACCGTCTCTTCAACAAAACAAGCGGCGTGGTTAGAAGGATCAAAGAGAGCGACGGTATCCCCAAGTTGCAGCCGCTGCTGCTTTTCTCGCTGGCCTTTTCCCCGAAATCTGCGGTGACGTCGCCTGTCCCAGCTGACTGGATGTCCATGGAAACCGTCTTTTGGGATGACGAGAAATCGAGACGGGTCAGGTCGATCCTTCTTTGATTGTCGTTTTTTATGGCCGTCCAGTAGAGGTCTAGGTTTTTCAGGTCGTACACTTAAGACACCTGTAAAAACTCTAATCCTCGGAGAGATCGTTCCGACGGAGCCCATTTGAGCCCGTATATTCGACCGAAAGGGGGCACAGGACGTGCCCTCCGAGGTGGTTCGTACGAAACAGGCAGGTCGAGTATACGATTGGGCGAAACAGGGCGCAGGCGGGGCGGTCTCTCCGAGGGGACTCAAAAGTGGGTTTTTAGAGATCCCCTTTAGTTCTTTACCGCCAGTCCTGATCCTTTTGTGTGGAACTTTTTGAGCTCCGTCTCTATGGACTGGGCCAGCTTCGCCAGCTTCTCCGCCTCTTTTGCCACGTTCTCGGAGGCCTGGGCTGTCTCCTGGGAGGATCCCTTTATGGAGCCTACCTTCTCCGCCATCTCCACGGTGGACTTGGACGCTAGATCCACCGCACTGGCCATCTCGTTGGACGACGCAGCCTGTTCCTGGGAGGTCGCGGCGATGTTCTGCATGGCCCCGTTGACGGTCTTGATGCTCTCCAATGTCCGTTCGAGGCCTACTCTGGCCTCCGACGCCTTGCCTACGGTCTCCTTCATGACGGCCTCGTTTTCTTTGGTTATGGATATAGATTCTTTGGCCTGTTTCTGGAGGTCTCCTATCAGCACGTCGATATTCCCCGCCGCGTGGCCCGATTCCTCCGCCAGCTTTCGGACCTCCTCGGCGACCACGGCGAAGCCCCTCCCCGCCTCTCCTGCCCTGGCTGCCTCTATAGCTGCGTTGAGGGCCAGCAGGTTGGTCTGATCGGCGATGGAGTTTATGGTGTCGATGAAGCCGGTTATCTTCTGGACCGACTCGGCCAGGCTGTTCATCTTTTTGACGGTCTCCTCGGACTTCTTGCCCACTGACTCGACTCCGTCTATGACGATCGACACAAGCTTAACCGCTCCTTCGGCGGTTTCAGTGGCGGTGGCTGTGGCCTCGGTTCCCTGGGTGGCCGAATCGGCGGCCATGTGGGCGCTGGAGGAAACCTCCTCCACTCCTGCGTTGGTCTCCTCCAACGAGGCGGCGTTGGTCTCCGCCAGGGCCACCATCTCCTGGACCGCCTGTTTCACCTCGTCCATTGAGGCACTGGTCTGTTCGCTAAGCGCCGCAAGGCCTGATGAGCTGGTGCTTATGTGGGTGGACTCTCCCGCCACGTGTTCTATGGTCGACCTAAAGCCGTCAACCATATCGGCGAGGGCCAGTATCATGTGCCCCAGTTCGTCCTTTGCCCTGTAGCCTATGGACCGTGGGTCCACCGTCAGGTCTCGGTCCTTTATGGACGCCGCCATGGTGGAGACCTTTCTCAGGGGAGAGGCTATTCCCTTATAGGTCAGGACCACGGTGATCAAGGTGGTTATCAGGGCGACGAGGGATATTATAAGAAGTGGTACGGTCAAGGACCTCACCAGAGAGACTATGGCGCTGTGAGGGTACAGTATGGCCAGCGATATCCCCCAGGGAGTCGAGGTGTAGAAGGCGGTGTGCCGTCCGTTCAGGTCCACCTCTAAGGCTCCTGTCTGGCCTGAGGTCATCCGCCGTCCTAGCTCCGCCACGTCTGGCTCTGACTTATCGGTGAGCTTTACCTTCATGACGTCCTCTTCCACCGGCCCAGCTATGACCATTCCCTCGCCGCTGAGGAGCACTCCCTTGCCCTGTCCTAGGATGGTGAGCTTTTTGGTGAACTCCACAAGATGGTCTATCCCTACGTCCGCACCGACGGCGCCGATCAGGTTGCCCTGGTCGTCGTGGATCAAGGTGCTGAGGGATATGACCGGCTGTTTGGTGGTTACGTCGATATAGGGCTCGGTGACCCCTATTTTGCCCTTGCCCAGCTTCTGGGCCAGGACGTACCAGCTTCTCTTCCTTGCGTCGAAGCCCTCAGGTGCGACCAGTCTGTGGCTCGTGGCGAAGTCTCCGTTGCTCTCGAAGCCGAAGTAAAGGTCCTGGAAACCCCGTTTTGAGTTTCGGCCCAGAGATTCGACCATGACGTCCTGCATGTCGGTGAAGCTCCTTTTGCCCTCCCGCCACGCCTGGGCTATTGCCATGGCGTTGTTGTCGATGATCCCCGCCAGCATGTCGAAGTGCTCCTTGACGGTCTCCGACGCTCCTCTGACGGTCTCCATTCCCGTCTCGTCCACCTGGTTTCTGAGGATACTGTCCCCTCTGATGAAGGTCGTACCTCCCATGCCGACAAGGGTCAGCACCAGTATGACCAGCAGTAGGCCAAACCTGTGACGTATAGTCATGTCCTCGCACCTCCTGAATATATGAGACCTGTAACATTCTCTGTCTCTCGATTATATCCCAAAGGAATGGCCTATCTCAAGAAATATCCGTCAAACCCCCTTAGCGTAAGGGCGTCGTTCACCCTCATGGATCGGTCGTAGCTCTTTACCAAAAGGGAGCCCACCAGGGAAGCGGCGGTCTTTAGTCCCATTTTTGATAGTCCCGGCCTGTATCCTCTTAGTATCGCCGCCTCGTGGATACGCCTTTTCTCGTCGGCTATGACGTGGACGTACCGGGAACAGAAGTGGAGGAGCATCACCAGCTTAGAGGGCAGCCCCAGGTCTCTGAGTCCCTGGAGGGTCAGGTGGAGAGGGCTTGTTCCCAGAAGTCCCATGAGGACCATCACCATGGCGGTGCCCTTTTAGGTTATGACCGCCGCCAGCCTTTTAGCCACGTCGATGGCCTTAAACTTTCCAAGTGCCACCAGTATCAGGCCGTAGGCCACCATAAAGGCGGCGGTCCTGATCTGGCCCGATACCGAGGCCGCCGCAGAGATCGAGAAAGCCAGGATTATCTTCCACCTAGGGTCTATCCTGCCGAGGAGCGAATCAGCCACGGCTCCTTCCCCACATAAAGGCCCCCACCAGCCCCACTATATACCCTATGCCTCCCAGTATCCTCGGGATATCCGGCTTGGTCTGGGCCTTGTGGAGGTCGGAGATCATCTGTCTGAGAGGGGCTATTTCCGCCGCCACCGCCTTCTTTATGTCCTGCTCAGATATTCCAGAGATTGTCGAGGGAGCCTCTTTGGCCTCCGCCGCAGGCTCCGGGGCGGCCTCTCTGGCTATGTCCTCGTGGGCGACGTGCCCCATTCCGGCGTTGACGGTGACCTTGGCGGAGGTCGTGCCAGATAGTATGGCTACCGAGAAGGCACCATCTCCGTCGGTCTTGCCCTCCCCGACGGTTGCTCCGTCCGACTCAACGGTGACGATAGCATCCGCTATGGCTTCTCCGGTGCTGTAGAACGCCTCTCCTGTCACTGCGTGCCCCTCGAAGTTGGCCATCATGAGGACGTTGTGTCCGAAGGCCGGGGAGACGGTGAGGCAAAATACAAGGGCTATAAGGTAATACGCTCGCTTCACAGCAGTTCACCGCTCTTTCTTCCAATCATGTTAGGCCTTGTCCGGGCCAGAAATCCTATGGCCATAGCTCCCACCACTCCCTCTATGAGGGCTACCGGTATGTGGGACCACACTATGAGCTTTGCGGCGACCGTAAAGTTCTCTCCCGTCAGGGCAAGGGCTCCGGCGGTCATTACCGCGGTGAGCAAGACCCCTCCGACACCGCAAAGAAAGGCCCCTGACAGCAGTCCCCACTTGCCTTTTGAAACGAAGATCGCCCTGAAGACCGCCCCGAAAACCAGCCCCGGGAAGGCCATGTCCATCACGTTGACCCCCAAGGTCGTCAGGCCGCCGAACTGAAACAGCATCGCCTGTAAAAACAGGGCGACCAGACAGGCGGGAAACACCGCCCAGCCTAATATGGCCCCCGATACGCCGTTCAGCAGCAGATGGACGCTGGACGGACCCACCGATATGTGAATCAGCGAGGCCACGAAGATGCCTGCCGAAACGATGCCTGTGGCTGGAACGTCCTCCGCCTTGATGGACCTCAGTCCCTTGACGGTGAAGCCCAGGGTAAGGGCCGCCCCTGCCGCCAGAACCGGAACGGACAGAACCCCCTCGGAAATATGCAAAAAGCTCACCTCCTGAAGTTTAGCCCCTATAACAGGCCACGGAGAGCATACAACGGCGTGCCATTTTTGCAACGGTTTTGTCAAAACGTAACACGTGTTTCGCCGTTTTCGCTGTTTTGCAAAAACAGGACCCCTCGTATCCCTGTGGGATGAGGGGTCCTGTCAGGCTTTTAGTCTCCCGGCTGCCAGGTCTCCAAGAACGAGGCGAACCGCTCCGCCCAGATCGGGTCGAACTGGGATCCGGCGCAGGATCTTATCTCCTCTATAGCCTCGTTATGGCTCAGTACCGGTAAGTACTCTCTGTGAATCATGGCCTCGTAGCTGTCAACTAAGGACATTATGCGGCTCTCAAGGGGGATGTCCTCTCCCGAAACAGGGCTTTTTCTCAGGGGATAGCCTTGACCGTCCCACCTCTGATGGTGGTGGAGAATGGGGTCCGCCAGGTCCGACAGATTGGGGACGGCGAAGGCGATGCGGTAGCCTATCTCCGGGTGGCTTCTGACCTCCCTCATCTCCTCGTCGTTCAGAGGGCCTTTCTTGGCGAGGATCTCGCTGTCTACCCCTATAAGGCCTATGTCGTGGATAGCCGCAAGGCGGACCATCCTCTTCCTGAAGAGGCCGTCTATTTCGGGAACGGTTTTGAGGAAGCGGTCCATTATGTCCCGACACCGGTCCATGTGGCTTGTCCTCCTGTTTTCCCTTTGCTTTATGGTCTTCAGGAAGAACTTTAGTATTCCTCCTCTGGCGTCCTCCCTCTGGACCTCCTTTAGGGCGTACATCCTATCGTCCGCGTCTTTCACTATCTCGTCTATCGACCTAGCGGCGGCGTTGCCGCTGGCGGTTCCCCATGCCATGTACAGGGGGATATCGATGTCATCGGAGTTGGCCGAGGAGACTATATCCCTGAACCGTAGGTCTACCCCGGAGCCGTCGTTTTGGGGCATTATGACGGCGAACTCGTCCCCTCCGATACGGGCGACGGTGTCTTGCTCCCCTGCGATCTCCAGAAGGACCTCTTTAGCCCTCTCTATAAGCCTGTCTCCCCATTTGTGACCCATGCCGTCGTTTATGAGCTTAAGGCCGTTGACGTCGCACATGACCACCGTGACCGGGTCCATGTGCCCCTTGCCCAGCTCCCTTATGGTCTCCTCGAAGAACCGCCGGTTGTGCAGGCCGGTCAGGGAATCTCGGATGCCCTGTTCCCTTATCTCATCTATGGAGGTACGAACCTCTTCCTTGAGGTACTCTATGGCCTCCGCTATATCTCTAAGCTCTTTGGGAAGAGGGGAAAGCCTGGAGCTCTCAATAGGAGAATAATCCCCCTCCGCCACAGAGGAGAGGCTGTCGGTGAGGGTGTCCAGAGATCGACTTATCCTTCTCGTCAGGGACAGGAAAAGCGCCAGCCCTATTAGCGACAGCAACGCCAAGGCGGCAGTGGTGGCCTTTACGAGCCTCGCTGTCCCTGCGCGGATTTCACCCAGAGAGAGCGATCCTCCAACGAAGAGGTCGCTTCCCGGAATCGGCATGACGTAGGTCAAGGTCTCGGATTCTTCCTCCTCTACCATAAGCCCCCCTTCCTCCTTGGCTTTGGCGACGTCGAATTGAGTGTGATTGTGAGGGTCGTATGGTTTAAAGTCGTCTCCTAAGGGACATCCCATGCCGTCGAAAAGCTGAAAGGTCCCTCCGCTGCCGAACCTCTGTTTTGAGAGCAGGTTTGACAGGTGGGCGATTCTGACCGATCCGAACACCAGGCCGTCGAAAACGCCCTTTTGATCCAACAGAGGAACGGAGAAAATTATTATAGGCTTGTTTCTTACCCTGCTGATCAACACCGACGATACCCACTCCTTGCCCTCCATGGCGGCGAGAAAGTAGTCGCGATCGGTTAGAGATATGTCGGTGGACTCGACCACTCCGCTAGCGCTACTGACTATCGGTCTTCCTGCGGTGTTCACGTAGACCATGTCCATAATATCGGTCCTGTCGGTAGCTATGGTTTGAAAGTCCATCTCCATCGTCTGGAAGTCTCTCGACCTTACCGAGGAGAGCCCCGAGATCACCCGGATCTCCTCCATGGTTGTGCCTATCCATCTAGCCATGTGGCCAGCCTGGAGGGTGACTGCGTTTTTCATGACCTCCGACGCCGATTCTTTTGCGTTGGTCAGCTCACGATGGGCGAAGAGAAATATAGGAAGGGCGGTCACCAGCATAAGGACCACCATGACCATGGCGAAGGATTTTTTTACGCTGTTAGGAAATGGGCTCAATAGAATCCCTCCTGAACTTGAATATCAGTGCCCATCTATTTTACAGTCTAACCTCCGAAAGGGACAGTCAGGTCCGAGGGATATGAGCCTAAAACCCTGATCCTCAGGCACTTTTTCCCCATATCCTCCATGGCCTGGGACAGGGATTCGATGTCCCCCTCCATGTCCAGGAAGAAAAGGTACTCGAAGGGATTTCCGGGCATGGGACGAGACTGGATGGCCGTCAGGTTTACGCCACAGCTTCTGAGAGGGTCCAGGGCGTCCAATAGGGACCCGGGCCTGTGGGGAACGGAAAATAGGATGGATGACTTGTCCCCTCCGGTCCTCTTGGACATTTTTTCCCCCACGACCCAGAACCTGGTGGTGTTGTGGGGCTGGTCCTGGATATCCTGTGCCAGAACCCGAAGGCCGTTTATTTCCGCCGCCTTCGCACTGCACACCGCCGCTGTCCCCCGCTCTTTCGCCATGTAGGCCCCGTGGCTGGTGGTGACCACCGGGTTTTTAGCGGCACCGGGAAGATGCTCCTCCAGCCACAGTCTGGACTGGGCCAGGGCCTGAGGGTGGGATACCACCTTCTCTATCTCACCTATGTCGCAGCTCGCCGCCAGGACGTGCCTTATGGGAAGGGCTACCTCCTGGAGTATGGCCATCTTCGGAGAGGTCTGGGCGAAGCCGTCCAGGGTCCCGTAGACCACCCCTTCGACGGTGTTCTCCACCGGAACTATCCCCATAGTTGCCTTGCCCGTCTCCACCGCCCGAAAGACCTCTCTGGGGCCAGAAACGAAGAGCCCATCCACAGATGACCCAAGGGCTTTCTCCATGGCTTGCTGGGAGTAGGACCCCTCCGGTCCCATGCAGGCCACGACGGGTCGGCACTGCATCGACCTGCACAGGGAGATGATCTCTCTGTGTATCCCAGCCAGGGCCTCCTGATCCAGGTCGCCGTTGGCCTCTTTGAACCTGCGTATGACCTCTCTCTCCCTGGTCGGGTCGTACACCGGAGCTGTCCCCTTGGCCCTGCCTATCTCCACAGCTACTTTTGCTCTGCGGCCTATAAGCTCCGCCAGAGAGCGGTCTATCTCGTCGATTTTACCCCTCAAATCTTCCAGTTCTTTGTTCAAAAAAATTCCCTCCTAGTGACTTCCCCATCTGGTCTCCTCGAAATCGGGCCAGATGGACGATACGCAGGTGTCTTTATATTTTCGACCTCTGTACACGTCCAGAATTGTGAACTTTATCCACGTAGGTTTCACCACGTAGGGAAAGGATATTCGCTGAGTTCCCCTCTGGTCCTTCAACTGGACCTCCATAACCACCCCGCAGGAGGTCTCTATTCTCGCCCTTTTCACCCTGTTGTTATCAAGAAAGGCCTTCTCGCTTTTGACGTAGCCGTTCTCTACAACCATGGATTTGAGGGCGTAGGGATTGCCCCACTCCATGAGGATATACTCTCCTATGCCGTCTCCCGGGACTCCCTCGCACCACGTGGTCTGTCCTGTGGGGTTGAGCAGATTTTCCGGGCCGTAGGTGAATTTCCCCTGGGGAGACAGAACGGAGGAGACGCAGAACCTGTATCCATCCACGAGCTCGGTGTATATGGCCTCACTGCACTTTCCCCACGATGGACCTGCCGCTAGGATCAGGGATATCGCCAGAGCTGTGATTCTCGTTTTCATCTCTTCACCTCCAGGCTTTGATTGTCGATTCTTTCTACCTTGAACGCCCCTATCTGTAGCCTCAGTGTCCCCGAAAGGATCGACAGGTCCTCCGCCCCTAGAGCGACCCTCTCTGCGGAGGTGCTGACCTCGGTCATCTGAGTCCGAATTACGTCCACCGATCCAGCCGCAGCCGCCACTTGGGAGGCTATGTTCTGGACCGCCGAGGCTATCTCCTCGCTGGACGCCGACTGTTCCTCCGATACCGCAGCCAGATCGTGGATGGCCATGGTTATGTCCGATATCTCCTCCATCATGGCCCTGATGGTCTCGATGGTCTCGTCGGCCAGGTCGCTGGACTGTCTGGATCTGGTGGCGTTACTCTCCGAGGACAGGGCAATCCTGTCCAGGTCGTCGGTTATCTCCCCAGCCAGGTCGGCTATCTTACGGGCCGATACGTTGCTGCTCTCCGCCAGCTTTCTCACCTCGTCGGCGACGACGGCGAACCCTCGGCCAGCCTCTCCCGCCCTTGCCGCCTCAATGGCTGCGTTTAGAGCCAGCAGGTTGGTCTGGTCGGCGATGGTCCCTATCTCCTGGACGAAGCTCTGAATCTCTCTGGCCCTGTCGCTGAGTCCTTTGACCTCACCTGCGGCGATCTCCGATCCTTCTGCCACAGCCTTTATGCTTCTAGCCACCTTTTCCGCCGCCTCGGCGCCGCTCTCCCCTGCTGCCTTTGCCCTGTCCGCATCGGAGGCCATCTCGACGTTTTTCCTGGAGGAAGATTGGGCCCCGCTTGCGACCTCCTCAACGCTGGCGTTGATCTCCTCGCTGGCGGTCGCCAGGCTCTCTACCTGGAAGGATATGTCGTTGACACCAGCCCGAGACTCCTCGACTCCGGCGTTGGACTCCTCCGCCAGGGCGGCGAACTCTTCGGCGGTCGTGCCGAGTTTTTCCGCCGCTGAGGCTATGGCCCTGACCGCTTCCCTCTGGTTGGCGATCATGGCGGAAAAGGCGTCGGCCATGATCCCTATTTCGTCTTGGGAGCGGACGTTAAAGTCCTCTCTCGTTATGGTCAGGTCTCCGTCTCTGGCCATAGAGGCCAGATGGACCACCCTTTTTATAGGCCTGACTACCTGTCTCACTATGAGCCACACAAGGACCGCTATTAAGAGAGCCCCCGCTAGAGACACGATGAGGGACAGGGTCATTACCCGTACCGACGAGGCCATTACCTCGTCCTCCCTGAGGACCACCCCAAGGCTCCAGGGCGTATCGGTTCCTATGACCTGGATCGGTGCGAAGGCCTTCAGGGTGTTTTGGCCCAGCGACTGGGACCAGGCGACCTCCAGAAAGGACTCTCCCGACTGGATTCTTCTAAGCGTGGCAGCCCCGACCTCTCCCTTAAGCTCTCCGGCTATCTCGCCGATCCTTGCCTTATCCGGGTGGCTGGCTAAGGTTCCGGTGTAGGACATCAGCCTTCCAAATCCCGTCTCGTAGAGTTTCATCTCGCCGATAATCCCGTCGATAGGGGCCATGTCCAGATCCACCCCCACCACACCAATCCTCCTCCCCTCCGCCTCAAGGGGAATAACAAGGCTGAGAACGACCTCGTTTATCTGACCGTAGAAATAGGGCTCTGTGAGGCTGGCTTTGCCGCCGTTCAGCGGAACGAAATACCAATCGTTATCATCTCCACGGCCGTAGCCAGCGAGAACTACCAGGAGTACACTACCCCCATCCCTGCACCAGTAGGGAACGAAACGTCCCGTCCCGTCGTGTCCTTCGGCTCCTGCGAATTAGCTGTCTCTGCCGTCGAATGAGTTGGGCTCCCAGCAGCCCCAAATCCCGTTGAAGTTGGGGTTTCCCCGGAGGGTCTGAGCCATGATGCGGTTTACCTCGTCTCTGTCCAGTCTCCCCGATTCCCTCATTCCGTTGATTATGTTGGCCATTCCTCTGGTGGCCTCCATGGCCATCTCCAGTTCAACCCTGATCTGGTTGGCGTATTCCCTGGACATGGAGAGAGCCAGTTTGTGAGCCTGCTCCAGACTCTCTTTGCGGTTCATGTACGTCGAGATCCCCACCACCACCGCCAGAACCAGCAACACCGACGCTAAAATCAGCGCCGTTATCTTGCACTGTAGACCTGCTTTGCATCTCACATTTGACAGCTCCCTTCATGGTCCAAGGTGTTTCACATATTTGAAGTGTTTAGTCTCGTAGGTCAATGATACACTATTTTCTTTTGAGAAAAAAAGTCTGGGGCCTCCCAAAAGGCTGGTTATTGGTTGTCATGTTTCTTCTTGGTCTATAACGACGCTCCTTTAGGGTGTTAGAATGTCCCTATGAGAGGAGTGATCGTTCATGTCCAAGGAAATTCTCAGGATAAAGGCGGA
This sequence comes from Dethiosulfovibrio salsuginis, assembly GCF_900177735.1. Taxonomy (NCBI): domain Bacteria; kingdom Thermotogati; phylum Synergistota; class Synergistia; order Synergistales; family Dethiosulfovibrionaceae; genus Dethiosulfovibrio; species Dethiosulfovibrio salsuginis. Next base: position 11,781 of record NZ_FXBB01000008.1, read on the forward strand.
AACGCCGACCCAGCTTTACAACTACGTAAACGCCAAACTTATCGGTTTGATCTGCGAAGAGCCGGACCCTCTGGCAAACCTAGCCAACGCCGCGGCTCTGCTCTATTTGCTTCTGGACGACCTGAACTGGGCGGGTTTCTACCTGATGAGGGAGAGTGAAAATGCCCTGGTGTTGGGGCCATTTCAGGGGAAACCGGCCTGTACCCGCATCCCCCTGGACAAAGGCGTCTGCGGCGCCGCAGCCCGAACGGGGGAAATTCAGATCGTGCCGGACGTGCACCTTTTCCCGGGGCACATCGCCTGCGACGGGGCCTCTGCCTCGGAGATCGTTATCCCTCTGATACGAGAGGGCCGAGTCCTTGGGGTTCTGGATCTGGATAGCCCTACCAAAGGGCGTTTTTCTGCGGAGGATGGGCAAGGACTTTCAAGTTTCGTCGAGACTCTCCATAGGTATGTTGCCTGGGATGAGCTCTTCGCTGGACGGTAGGAGGGATAACATGATCGAGGTTGCGGTTTTTCTTATAGACGGTTTCGAGGAAACAGAGGCCCTCACGACGGTGGACATACTTCGTAGGGGGGATGTTGGCGTGACCATGACGTCACTCAACGGAGGGACGACGGTGAAGGGCAAGCACGGTGTGTCTGTACTGGCGGACGCCCTTTTCGACGACGTGGTTGACCGTCCTTTCGACATGCTGGTGGTTCCCGGCGGGACTGTGGCCTACACCGAGCACCAGGGCCTTTTAGACCTCGTGGTCCGTTACGACTCGGAGGGCAAAAAGTTGGCCGCTATCTGCGCCGCCCCTGCGGTCTTCGGCAAGGCCGGAATCCTGGAGGGACGGAAAGCGGTCTGCTATCCCGGCATGGAATCGTGGCTGACCGGGGCGACCATAGGGTCGGAGACGGTGGAGACCGACTGCCACATCACCACCGCCAAGGGCCCCGCCATTACCCCTTTCTTCGCCCTGAGGCTCCTGGAGATTCTGAGGGGAAAGGAAGTTGCGGAGCAGGTCTCAAGGGCATTTTTGATCCCCATGGTCCGGTGAGGTTTCATAGCGCCAAGGGCGTTTTCATAGCTGGTAACCTAGCAACCTAAATAAGGTCTTTTATTCATGGTAAGCATTCAAAACACAACTCTCTCTCCTTGTTGTTTAATGCTTCAGCTCTGACCTCCACTCTTTTGTCAAATAAAAAGCCTCAATCAAATATTTTTTAAACCCTTAAGGCACCAAAAAAAGCAAAGAATAATTGATTTTGATAGGAGTTTGGGTTAAAACTACTAAGTTACCAGCTATGAGGGCGTTTTTAGAGGAGATACCAAAGATGATGAATTTTATTAAACTCGACGCCCTCAAGCAAAAACTTGATTCCTATCGTCCACTGTTGCCGGAAATAGTCTCTAATTTACACGACGATCTAGTCCTTCGGTGGACTTACCATTCCAACGCCATCGAGGGTAACACCCTCACGCTGAAGGAGACCAAAGTGGCTTTGGAGGGGATAACGGTCGGGGGAAAAACCATTCGGGAACACTTTGAAGTGATCAACCACAGAGAGGCGATCTTTTTTGTGGAGGATCTGGTAAGAAAACGGGAACCGTTGTCGGAACGGCAAATAAAGTCGATTCATCAACTGATCCTGAAAAATATCGACGATAAAAATGCCGGCGTCTACAGAAAGACGAACGTCATAATATCCGGTGCCGACCATGTACCCCCTGATGCCCTTTGTGTGGAAAGCGAGATGGAGGGCTTTATCCAGTGGTATCGGACCGAGGGTCTCGCTCTTCACCCAGTGGAGCGGGCCGCCCGTGTACACGGTGAGTTCGTCAAAATCCATCCTTTCGTGGATGGCAACGGTAGAACGTCAAGGCTGATTATGAATCTAGAGCTAATGAAAAGCGGATTCCCTCCAATCGTTTTACCTGTGGAGAGGCGACTGGAATATTACGAGGCTTTGGACTTGGCTCACACCAAGGGCAATTACGAGCCTTTTTGGGGGTTAATCTCAGAGCTTGCGGAAGCAGGGTTTGAGCCCTACTGGTTTGTGTTGAGAGTAGCCCCATGAGCATAGCACAAAGGCCTTGGAGCCACGTCCAGGGCCTTTGTGCTATGGTTCAGCGGTTAGGGTGTCTTTTCGTCTATGCCTAGATGTCTTTTTAACCCAGCCTGGAGTATGTGGGAATAGTTAACGCCCTTTTCTTTTGCGATCTTGTCGAGCCAAAAGGGTATGGTGAGGGTCTTCTTAACCGAGCTCTGCATGACCTTTTCCCTGATAATAGGCATCCAGGTGGTTATTAAAACCGACGTTTGATCTTTCTCCAGATTAATGTCCCTTATTTTGGATGCCGCCGGTATGGGGTCGCCGTCCTCGATCATACAGAAGAGGTGCCCTCCGAGGGCCTCTTTCGCCATTTCTATGGCATCTTCCTCGTCGTCGCCACAGGAGACGCATCCAGGGAGATCGGGGAAAAACACCCCGATTCCTCCGTCGTCGTAGAACTCGAAGATAGCGGGATAGGTATAGCTTTCTTTCATTTTAGATGCCTCCTTTTTGCGTTAAAATTTTAAGCCAGATTGTTTTTCTATGCTTTTAAGAGTGCCCTTTTTTAGGTCTTTATTGGGATGCGGCACGGTCATTTTGCCTTTTTTAGGGTCCACCCATCTCTTTCGAGCAGTTTGATAATTTCCCTCGATGAGTAGCTTCTCAAGACCGCACCTCCTATGAGGATATTTTAGTATGTGTTCATAGCACGTGTCAAGGTTTTGGCTGGCTAAATTAGGAAATCTCTAAAAGGGACCTCTGAAACTCTAATCCTCGGAGAGGTCGTTCCGACGTAGCCCAGAGCCCGTATGCTCGACCGAAACAGGGCACAGGACGTGCCCTCCGAGGCGGTTCGTACGGAACAGGCAGGTTGAGTATACGATTGGGCGAAACAGGGCGCAGGCGGAACGATCTCTCCGAGGGGACTCCAATGTGAGTTTGTAGAGGTTCTCTAAGGATGTTTCTCGCCCCACCCCCCTTGACAAATCCTCGAAACCCTGTAAAATTCTTCGCCAACATACACCTGCACGGAGAGACCGTGGACGAAAGGAGTGAACCCCGATGACCAAGGCAGCTATCGGAACCCAGATCAGCTCTATGAACAGCTTTTATAGCTTTAGCGGCAGCCAGTGGCGTTATTACGTCAGTGGCTATGGTGTTTTGGAAATCCGTCATCGGGACCTGCCGCCGGGCGACCTCTTTGTGTTAGGGGTATAGTACTCTAGGCGTACAGTAGGGCCGGAAACCGGATTTTCATCCGGGTCCGGTCCTTTTTTTGTATTTATTTTTTTGTGAGATAGGAGGATTTTGCCGTGATAGTAGTCCAGTTGAAAGACCATTGTTCGAGCCTCGATATAGCCAGGGTGTGCGATCATCAGGAGAGAAGGGGCGGTCAGGTCAGGGTGGTTTCCGGTCCTCAGGGGCCCTGCGTGGTGTCCGATGGCACTGGTGTCGATAAGTCACTGGGCCAGCTTCCTTCGGTCAAGTCGGTCTCCTCCACCAAGAGCTCCTACCCTATGGCGAGCCTGGAGGTCTTCGGGCCCCAGAAGCCCCTGGATCTGGGTCGGGGAATGAGCATCGGCGGCGGCAAGATGGCTGTCATGGCAGGGCCCTGCTCGGTGGAGAGCCGGGAGCAGCTTCTTGAGACCGCCAAGGGCGTGGCGTCCTCCGGCGCATCGGTCCTGAGAGGAGGGGCCTTCAAACCTCGATCCAACCCCTACTCCTTCCAGGGCATGGGGGTCCAGGGAATAGACCTGCTCAAAGAGGCCAGGGAGGAGACCGGATTGCCTATCGTCACCGAGGTGATGTCCCCCGAGGACGTAGAGTGGCTGGCCCCTCAGGTTGACATACTCCAGGTTGGGACCAGGAGCATGCAGAACTTCCCCCTTCTCAAGGCCCTTGGAAAGGTTCGCACACCGGTGTTGCTCAAGCGGGGGATGTCCGCCACGGTGGACGAGTGGCTCCAGGCGGCGGAGTACATTCTGGCGGGAGGTAACTCCCGGGTCATTCTGTGCGAGAGGGGGATCAGGAGTTTCGACAAGAGCACCAGAAACACCTTGGACCTCAGCGTTATACCTCTGGTGAAGTCTATGAGCCACCTTCCGGTGATAGTCGACCCCAGCCACGCAACAGGCAGGAGGGATCTCGTGGCCCCTATGTGTATGGCAGCGCTGGCGGCTGGGGCGGACGGCCTTATCGTCGAGGTCCACTCAAGGCCCGAGGAGGCCCTCTGCGACGGTCCTCAGTCACTGGACCTTCCGGCCTTCGATCATCTCATGGGACGGATCTCCCGACTTATGGAGGCCCTTGAGCCGGAGGCCACGCCGTGGAGCTTGAAGGTAGCCATGTAGGGATACTGGGGCTGGGGCTCATGGGAGGCTCCGTCGCGTCGGGGCTCTCCCGCTGGGGAAAGCTTAGGTCCCTCTCCGCCTGGGACGAGGACGGCCAGTCCCTGAAGTCAGCCCTCTCCATGGGTATCATCTCAAGGGCCGCTGAATCCCTTGAGGACCTGATTCGCCTCTCGGAGGTGCTCATCCTGGCGGTTCCCATGGACCTCATGGTCCCCCTGTCTCGGCTGGGAGCTCCTCACGGTTCAGGTCTTAAGGCGGTTTTCGACATCTCCAGCGTAAGAGGGGATATCCATCAGGGCCTAGGGGAGATCTGGGGAGAGCCCCACATGGGATTTCACCCCATGGCTGGCTCGGAGAGGTCGGGCCTGGATAACTCCTCCTGGGAGATGTTAAGAGGGGCCACGGTGGCCCTGATCCCGGGAGAGGGCACAGGGCAGGAGGTTATCGCCACAGCCCACCGGTTGGCCCAGGCGCTGGACCTACGCCCTATGGAGATGACCTGGGAGGACCACGACAGGGCGGTCGCCTGGGTGAGCCACCTGCCGATGGTCCTCGCCACCGCCCTGTCCCTCGGCGCAGGTGAGGCGACGGAGGCTGTGGATCAAATACCCTATCTGGCCGCAGGGGGATTTCGGGACACCTCAAGGGTCGCTTGCTGTTCTCCCTGGCTTCTTCCACCGCTGTTGGAGCATAACGGCGAGCTTGGTCCAGCCATAGACAGGGCGATAGAGATACTTAAGGAGATAAAGGATTGGGACCGCTCGACGGCGGTTCAAAGGACCTCTCAGGGCGCTTCCTGGAGGAATTACATAGTTGACGGACCAGGGAGGTCACGGTGATGGGTGCTGTAAATTCGGTAAAGGTGGTTCCAGGCTCGGTTAGAGGGACGGTGGAGGTCCCAGGGGATAAGTCCATCTCTCACAGAGTGGGCATGATAGGGGCCCTGTCCAAGGACGGTATAGAGGTCACGAACTTCTCACCTGGGGCGGACTGCTCCAGCACCTTGGAGTGCGTTAAAGCCCTAGGGTGCGACGTGGTCAGGTCCGGCGACAGCGTGAAGGTCTCCAGAGGTAAGGGCCTGTCGGACCCATCGGCACCTTTAGACGCCGGAAATTCCGGCACCACCGCCAGGCTAATGTGTGGCCTTCTGGCTGGAGTCCCAGGGACCTTCTCGGTTATGTCGGGAGACGAGAGCCTTCAGGGTCGTCCTATGAGTCGGGTCGTGGACCCTCTGAGGATACTGGGGGCGAAGATAGACGGCAGGGACGGAGGAAAGAGGCTGCCTCTGGCCATAAGGGGGACCAGGCTGACCGGTGGGCAGTACGTTCTACCGGTTGCCAGCGCCCAGGTCAAGAGCGCCCTGCTTCTGGCTGGATTGTCGGCCCAGGGGAGCGTAACTGTGGTGGAGCCCCTTCCCACCAGGGACCACACGGAGATAATGCTGGAGCACCTGGGCGTCCCGGTCCGAAAGGACGGGGGCTCGATCACCGTCTACCCCTTCGACGACCTGCCAGGGGGATCCTGGAGGGTTCCGGGAGACTTCTCCTCCGCCGCCTTCTGGGCCGTGGCTGCGGCCATCTCCCCGGGATCGGAGGTCTCCCTTATAGGTGTGGGGCTGAACCCTACAAGGTCGGGGCTTCTCGAGGTGCTTAAATCCATGGGCTTGGACTGCTCGGTCATGTCGCCCAGGACCCAGGGCGGGGAGATGGTGGCGGACCTTGTGGTCAGGACCTCCGTCCTCAGCTCTGTGACGGTGGGAGAATCCCAGGTTCCCTCTATGGTGGACGAGCTTCCGGTTTTGGCCGTCACCGCCACCCAGGCGTCCGGTACCACCGAGATAAGGGGGGCCTCGGAGCTTCGAGTCAAAGAGTGCGATCGAATCGCCGCTGTGGCCGAGGGTCTCAGGGCCATGGGAGCCCAGATCGTCGAGCACGACGATGGCTGGACCATCCCTGGAGGCCAGGCCCTTCACTCGGCGGTGGTGGACAGCCACGGGGATCACCGTATAGCCATGGCTATGGCGGTCGCGGCGCTGGTGGCCGACGGTCCGGTGGAGATAAAGGGATCGGACTGCGTCGCCATATCCTACCCCGACTTCTTCAGCCATCTTAACTCCCTCTCGGAAGGGAGGTAGTCCTATGGCCCTTCGTTTTTTGAGCGCAGGGGAGTCCCACGGAAGGGGCTACACCGTCATAGTCGAGGGACTTCCCGCTGGCCTTCCGGTTTCCCTGGAGCTTCTGTCCTCCGAGCTCGCCAGGAGGCGGAGGGGCTGGGGCAGAGGCCCCAGAATGGCCCTGGAGAGGGACGTCATAGAGGTGTGGAGCGGCCTTAGAGACGGCCTCACCACCGGAGCCCCTCTATCCATCTGTCTGGATAACACCGAGTGGCGGTCCTGGAGGGGCGCCATGGACCCCCATCAGGTGGATCAGCAGGCTCAGGATAAGGTGGTGTCCTGCCCCAGGCCCGGCCACGCCGACCTGCCCGGGCGGCTCAAGTACGGGCACCTCGACATGAGGAACGTCCTGGAGAGGTCCAGCGCCAGAGCCACCGCAGGATGGACCCTGGCGGGAACTGTGGCGAGGGCCCTCCTGATCGGCCTCGGTATTCAGGTTCGAGGGGCTGTCACCTCCATCGGGGGAGTTCATCTGGCGGACCCCAGCTCTGATGAGGAATGGGCCAGGGCGGTCCGGTCCAATATGGGCTGTCCAAGGGAGGCCGACGAATCCCCCCTTATAAATAGGATAGATTCGGCTAAGGAGGAGGGCTACAGCTTGGGCGGGACCTTCGTGGTGTCCATAAAGGACATGCCAACAGGGGTCGGATCCTACGTTGAGTGGGACAGGAGGCTGGACGGCCGACTCGCCGGGGCTCTTATGTCCATTCCGGCAATAAAGGGGGTCTCCCTTGGGGACGGCTTCGACCTGGCGGACAGGCCGGGCATAGAGGCCCACGACGAAATCCACCTGGAGGGAGAAGCCCTGATCCGTCGGACCAACAGGGCCGGAGGTATCGAGGGAGGCATGACCAACGGCCAGGAGGTCATGCTCAGGGCCGCCATGAAGCCCATACCCACCATGAAAGATTCCCTCCCCTCGGTGGACCTGTCCACCATGGAGGCCCATAGGGCCCACGTCGAGAGGTGCGACGTCTGCGCCGTCCCGGCGGCCTGCGTGGTGGGAGAGGCCATGGCGGCCTGGGTCGCCGCCTCGGCCATAGTTGAACAGTTCGGAGGTGACAGGTTTGAAGACCTTAGCAGAAGGGTCCAGGATCACAGGAGCAGGATCTCCAATGGCTAGTGGGCCCATCTTCCTGGGAGGGTTTATGGCCGCCGGTAAGACCTCCGTCGGGCAGGCCCTGTCGTCTATGACCGGGATACCCTTTGTGGACCTTGACCAGATGGTCGAGTCCCGGGCGGGAACCTCGGTTAAGGATATCTTCGCCACCTTAGGAGAGCCCTGCTTCAGGGAGCTCGAGTCCTCCTGCCTCAAAGAGGCCGCCCATTTGGGGACCGTGTTGGTCGGGCTGGGGGGAGGGGTCCTCAAGTCCAGGGATAACGGGGAGCTTATCAGGCAGAGGGGCAAGCTGGTTATCCTGGACGTGTCGCCGGAAAAGGTCAGGGAGAGGGCCGCGAATCAGCCGGGGAAGAGGCCTCTGCTGGAACAGGGAGACCTAGAATCCCTGTGGCACAGCAGAAGGGAGCTCTATAAAGAGGCGGATCTCAGGGTGAACACCGACGACCTGACGGTGGACCAGGTGGCCATGGAGGTTAGGTCAAGCCTGGACCTCCCCAGCAAGGAGGATCATCGCAGGGTTTTAGGGAACGACTGCACAGGCAGGGTTATCGTCGGCAGAGGGATGTTGCCCCGGCTCAGGGAACTGGTCTCCGGCGGCTTATACGTGGTCGCCGACGAGATGACCGGTTCGCTCTTTCCCGCCCCTGAGGGTATAAAGGGTATGTCGATCCTGCCCAGAGGGGAAGATGCCAAGACCTTAGGCCAAATAGAGAGGCTCTACGGCGACTTCGCCGCCGCCGGTGTGGATCGGCACGACACGGTGGTGGCCATCGGTGGTGGCTGTGTGGGCGACTCGGCGGGCTTCGCCGCCGCCACCTGGATGAGAGGGCTAAACTTGGTTCAGTGTCCCACCACACTTCTGGCCCAGGTGGACAGCTCCATCGGCGGCAAAGTCGGTGTAAACCTGCCTCAGGGGAAAAACCTCGTGGGGGCCTTCCATATGCCCAAGCTGGTTCTGGCCGACGTGGACTGCCTGTCCTCCATGAGCTGGAAGGACTACCGGCAGGGACTGGCGGAGGTGGTCAAGTACGGCCTCGGAGAGGACAGGTCGCTGTTTGAGTTTCTCGAGGCAAATTCCGCCTCTCTCAGGGACCGCTGTCCAACTGTCCTCGCTGAGGTAGTGGCCCGGTGTGCCGCCATAAAGCTGGACATAGTTCAGGAGGATCAGAGGGAGACGGGGGCTAGGGCGAGATTGAACCTGGGGCACACGGTGGGACACGGCCTCGAGGCCGCGTCGGACTACCGAGGCTGGAGCCATGGAGACGGCGTCTCGGTGGGGATGATGGTCGTCACCGATCTGGCCTGTAGGCTGGAGCTGTGCTCCGGTGAGACGTTCCACAGGCTCGGTGGTCTTCTTGTGTCCCTTGGGCTCCCTACAAGGCCCGACCTCCCATGGTCCGCCATAGCCCCTCACGTGGCCAGGGACAAAAAGTTTAAAGGCGGCTGTCCCAGGCTGGTCCTCCCCGACGACCGGGGAACCTCGGTGATATGGGAGGGGCCTATCTCAGAGCTGGAGCGGTCCTACGAGGAAATGTTCAGCCTAGAGGTCAATCTAAAGGACGGCTCTTAGAGCCGTCCTTTAGATTTTTAGGTCCTTCTCGATGGAGGACAGAACTATGGAGGTGCACAGCTTGCCTATTCTGGTCAGCTCTCCGAGGATCCTCTCAAGGTCCTTTATCGACCTGGCGACTATGTCGACGTAGTAGTCGTCCTGTCCTGTGATGCTCAGGCACCTTATGACCTCCGGTATGGCGGTTATCTTGTCCGCCAGGTAGGGGTCGGGGTTTTTGAAGTCCGTGGACATGGCGGACATGGCCCTGATCGGAAAGCCCGCCTTTTCCGGGTCTATCCTGGCCCCATATCCCATGATTATCCCGACGCTCTCCATTCGCCGGACCCTCTCTATGGCCGCCGGGGCGGAGAGGCCCACTTTCTTTCCTAGCTCCCTGAAGGAGATCCTGCCGTTTGCCTGAAGCTCCCTGAGGATCGCCAGGCCGGTGTCGTCCAGTAGGTTGCCGTCTTTTATGGTCATATTGTCCTCCCTCTTGCTCTCAAACGTAAAGTTATAGCCGGAAACGATAGGTGTATGTAACCCGTAATACCCTAATCTATTACAAAACCCCTGTGGAAAAGAGCATATATCGTCTATCCTATTTATGCAAGAGCAAATAATCTAAAAGAACTCAAAGGAGGCACTCTGAATGAAACCCTGGGGAGCTCAGTCGGAAGTCGGAAAGATAGAGAAGATAATGGTGAAGAGGGCGGAAGACGCCTACGGAAGCCAGAAGGTCTTAGACTCCTGCTGGAGGGATCTGGGCTACACCGAGCCGGTGAACTACTCCAAGGCCATGGACGAATACGATGCGTTTCTATCCATTATAAAGAGCCACGTGCCGGAGGTGTTTTGCCTCCCCTCCCAGGAGGATACCGGCCCCGACTCGATGTACGCCAGGGACTCCTGTATGGTCACCGACCAAGGGTATATCCTGTTTAACATGGGCAAGCCCCAACGGAGGGCCGAGGCCGCAGCGGCGGGCCGTCTGTTCGACTCCATCGGCCTGCCCAGGCTGGGAGCCATAGAGGGCGAGGGAAGCATGGAGGCGGGGGATATGGCCTGGCTGGACGAGAACACCCTGGCGGTAGGGATCAGCTACAGGACCAACCCCGAGGGAGTCCGCCAGCTGAGGGATCTGGCTGCCGGTAACTTCGAGGTGCTGGACTACCCCATTCCTCACTGGAACGGACCGGAGGAGTGCCTTCACCTCATGTCCTTCATAAGCCCTGTGGACCACAAGGCGGCGGTTGTCTACTCCAGACAGATGCCGGTCACTTTCCGGCAGGAGCTTCTTCACAGGGGATATAACCTGATAGAGGTCCCAGATCAGGAGTACGACACAATGGCCTGTAACGTCCTGGCCCTGGAGCCCGGTCTGGTCCTCATGATAGAGGGCAACCCTATCACCAAGGGCAGGTTACAGGAGGCTGGCATGGAGGTGCTGGAGTTCCCGGGCACCGAGATATGCTGGAAGGGCGGCGGAGGACCTACCTGTCTTACCAGGCCCCTTCTTCGTAAGTAGCTTTTATTAATAACGATGTAGACCGGAAGGGAGGGAGATAGATGGATTTTCTGGGTTTTGTGGAGCAGTTAGTCGATTGGGTATGGGGAACTCCTCTCATAGTGATGGTGCTCGGCTCGGGGGTGTTCTTTACCCTGGTCTCGGGATGCTTTCAGTTCAGGTACGGCGGCTATATCTTTAAAAATACCGTAGGGCGGATCTTCTCAGGCAAGGTCGACGATGGCCCTGGACTACTGTCCCCCTACGAGGCGGTAAGCGTCGCCATAGGATCAACCGTCGGAGTGGGCAACATCGGGGGAGTCGCCACCGCTATCGCAGTCGGAGGCCCTGGGGCGGTGTTCTGGATGTGGATGGCGGGCATATTCGGCCAGCTCATAAAGATGGTCGAGGTCACACTGGCGGTCCACTACAGGACGGTGCTGGACGACGGACAGAGCACCTACGGAGGGCCTACCTACTATATCCAAAGAGGGCTCGGCCAGGAGCGAGGCTGGCATGGCCTGGCGAAGGTCCTCAGCGGACTGTTCCTGATAGGTTTTCTAATCTGCTATTTTTTCACCATCCAGAACTACACCGTGGCGGAAGCTGTGGCGGGGGTCTTCGACGTGAACCTTCTGTTGGTCAGTTTCGTCTTTCTGGTCCTCCTCTACGCCTCCATCTGGGGCGGTATCAGGGGGCTCGGCAAGATAGCCGTCGCGGTGGTTCCCTTCATGTGCCTTTTCTACATTGGGGGAGCTCTCATGGTTATCCTTAAAGACACCGCCGCCATACCACACACCTTTAGGCTCATATTCGGAAGTGCCTTCACCGGAACCGCAGCGGTAGGAGGTTTTGCCGGAGCCGCCTTCGCCAGAATGATCTCCGTTGGAATGGCCCGTGCGGTCTACAGCAACGAGGCTGGTTGGGGTTCCTCTCCCATGATCCACGCCTCCGCCAGGGTTGATCATCCGGTGAAGCAGGGTATCATGGGCATATTCGAGGTCTTCATGGACACGTTGGTGATATGTTCCGTTACCGCACTGATGATCATAAACTCAGGGGAGTGGAGTTCCGGTCTTGACGGGGCAACCCTTACCCTAAGCGCCTTCTCAAAAGGGGTGGGCTCCCTCGGGACAATCGTGCTGATAGTCGGGATCTTCCTGTTTGGGCTAACCACCTCGACAGGGCTTTTCGCCCAGTTTGAGACGCTGCTGACCTACGTCATAGGGCCTCATTCGAAGAACCTGGATAAGGTGCTTAAATTCAACAAGTACGTCTACCCCCTACCGGGATTTTTGCTGGTGCTCTACGCCCAGGCCTACGGCCTTCCCACCTATCAGGTGTGGATGTTTATAGATATCTCAATAGGTATCCCTATATTCGTCAACCTGCTGGCCATACTTCTGCTAACACCTAAGTTCCTCGACCTACTTAGGGACTACCGGGCAAGGTACATGGGCCAGGGCAAAGTTGACTCGGATTTCAAGGTTTTCTACGAGGAATAGCTCTGAAACTAAAAAAGGCCCCTTAGGGGCCTTTTTTAGTTAGCATCTCCTAACTAAAATCGATCCGTCAGGGCTTTTTAGTGGTACAATCTACCCTGTATAGATACCACTAAAGGGCACCTCTAAAAACTCTAATCCTCGGAGAGATCGTTCCGACGGAGCCCATTTGAGCCCGTATACTCGACCTGCCGTTGTGTAGTACGAATGGGGCGACAGGACGTCGCCCCAAGCCGAGGGGGCACAGGACGTGCCCTCCGAGGCGGTTCGTACGGAACAGGCAGGTCGAGTATACGATTGGGCGAAACAGGGCGTAGGCGGAACGATCTCTCCGAGGGGACTCAAAGGTGAGTTTTTAGAGGTTCCCTAAAAAGAAAGACGGTGATAGCTTGAGCGAAATAGCGATAGCCTTTGGGCTTACCCTTTTTGCCGGTTTAGCTACAGGTATAGGAAGCGCCATAGCCTTCTTTGCCAAGAGGACCAACTTCCGTTTCCTGTCAATATCAACCGGCTTCTCCGCCGGAGTCATGCTTTACGTGTCCTTTGTCGAGATATTCTTCAAGGGTTCCGAGGCTCTCACCGAGGTTTACGGAGACTACTGGGGAGAGTGGATAAACGTAGGGGCCTTCTTCGGGGGTATAGTCCTGATAGGCCTTATAGACGCCTTTATTCCCCAGGCGGAGAACCCCCACGAGGTACGCTCCGAGAGGGCCGTGGCACCTCTGCACAACGACGATGTTCCTGACGACATAAAGGACAATCCTAAGCTGATGAGGATGGGGCTCTTCACCGCCCTGGCTATCGGGATCCACAACTTCCCCGAGGGACTGGCAACGTTTCTAGCTGCCCTTCACGATCCGTCGGTGGGGGTGGTCATAGCCGTGGCTATAGCACTTCACAACATCCCGGAGGGCATAAGCGTATCGGTCCCGATCTATTACGCCACAGGGGACAGAAAAAAGGCCTTCCTGTACTCCTTTTTGAGTGGTTTGGCCGAGCCTATAGGGGCCCTGATCGCCTATGGGGGTATAGTCCTCTTTACCGGGGGCAGCGGAGGGGCTGTCCCCCAGGAGGTCATGGGAGTCCTGTTCGCCGGGGTCGCTGGGATAATGGTCTACATAAGCCTGGACGAGCTTATCCCAACCAGCAACGCCTACGGCAAGGGACACGACAGCATGATAGGCTTGGTCGGCGGCATGGCGGTTATGGCCCTGAGCCTGCTTATGATGAGCTAAGAGGTAAGGGCGGCGTTGTTCCCCCCTTACGTTAGGTGATATGATGTGAGAGGAAGGGAGTGATCCATATGGCGTTTTTAGCGACCTGGCAGTTCTGGGGTATATTGTGCATAGTGCTTCTGCTGGGAGAGATAGTCTCTCCGGGGTTCGTCCTCGGGTGTGTAGCTATCGCCTGTATTCCCCCTCTTTTGATGGGGGCCTTCTGGCCTTTGGAGATGCCCTTTCCCCTTAACGGAAGGATAAGCCTGGCGGCCTTCGGAGTCTCCGCCCTTTTGGGGCTGATTTTCATCCGGCCCTCGGTGGTAAAACACCTCTACGGCAAGGGACAGAGGCGATCCGACGTGGAGGGAATGATAGGCTCTAAAGCCCTGGTTGTGAAAGAGATATCGGAAGGGCAGACCGGTGGGGGCTACGTCAAGGTGAGAGGGTCCCAGTGGTGGGCCTTTCACGTGGACGGCAAGCCCGTTCCTGTCGGTGCGGAGGTGGAGATAGTGGAAGTCAAAGGGGCCAAGGTGATGGTCACCACGGTCCGTAACGACGACTAGAGAGGTGGAGGTGTTTTGATGTTTTACGATGTGATGTGGTTTGTTCAGAATTCCATGGATTCGGCTCTCCTGTGGCTGTTCGTCGTTTTAGCTTTGATGATCCTTTTTTCCGGGGTCAAAATAGTACCCCAATCCCATAGGGTGGTGGTGGAGAGATTGGGGAAGTTTCATAGGATACTGACCCCGGGTATAAACTTCATCTTCCCCGTACTGGATAAACCTAAGAATATAGAGTGGGTCTTCGGAAGGGGATTCAAGCGGAGTTCCACCATGGACATGAGGGAGCAGATATTGGACTTCCCTAAGCAAAACATCATCTCTAGGGACAACGTAGTCATGGAGATAAACGCCATGCTCTACTTCCAGATCAGCGACCCATTCAAGGCCATATACGAGATAAGCAACCTGCCGCTAGCTCTGGAAAAGCTGACCCAGACCTCCCTAAGAAGCGTCATGGGCGAGATGGAGCTCGACGAGATCTTCAGCAAGAGGACCGAGATAAACGAGAGCCTGAGGACCACCCTCGACGAGGCCAGCGACGTATGGGGCGTCAAGGTCACCAGGGTCGAGATCCAGGACGTCAACCCTCCCGCGTCGGTCCAGGAGGCCATGCAGAGGCAGATGGAGGCCGAGAGGACCAGACGAGCGGTCGTCACCGAGGCCGACGGCCAGCGTGACGCCGAGATCAACAGAGCAGAGGGAAAGAAGAGGGCCATAGAGCTTGAGGCCGAGGGAATGGCCAACGCCAGGATAAGGCTGGCCCAGGCCGAATCGGAGGCTATAGCCAAGATAGCCGAGGCCCTGTCGGTTCACACCGACGGAAGGGATCCCTCCTCCTACCTCATAGCCCTCAAGTATCTGGAATCGTTGAAGGAGATGTCATCCGGTGACAAGTCCAAGACGGTCTACCTTCCCTACGAGGCGTCGTCCATACTGAGCTCGGTGGGGGTCATGAAAGAATTATTCACGAAATAGATACTTACAGGAGGGCCTCTCGGGGCCCTCTTTTGGTGGCATCCGTAGTCTCATTTGATATTCAATTGAATCTATGGTACAATAAACAGCAAACCTAAAACAGAAGGGATTGGTTTTTTGTATTTAGAGGAGACTTCTAAACTACCGCGCAAAGTGGTTGAGAACCTGGACGGAGACATAGGGAACCTCAAGGTCTACCTGGTGCAGGACTACAACGTCAACCTGCTCAAAAGGATGGTCAACTTTGGCCTTGGGATATTCGGAGACCTTGGGATGGACGAGTGGGGGCTGGTTCCCCAGATACGCCACGGAAACGTGTTCGTCCTGAAGGAAGAGGACAAGAAGAGGATAATCGGTCTGGCTATATTGATGAGGGACTGGGAGGACATGGAGAAGTGCTACCTCTTCGATTACGCCATAGCGGAGGACCTTCAGGGCCAGGGTCTTGGCTACCATTTCCTGGACGCCATAATAAGGAACCTGAAGGATCAGGACTTCAGTAAGATGGGACTCACCGTGGACACGGAAAACGCACCTGCCATAAGGCTATACAGGGACAAGATCGGATTCGACGTAATAGGGGAGAACAAAGACGAGTATGGAGAGGGACACCACCGATACATAATGGAACTGGACTTCGACAGATATAACCCTCCAAAGCTGTAAATAACCGCCTGTTCCTCCGGAGGAATTCGAGGCGATAGTTTTAGATAAAAGGGGCTCTCCCGTGGAGCCCCCTTTTTTTATGTTGCGAAAACTGTATTTATCGAATATATTGTGCCTGTTTTTGTACCTGATAAAGATTATCGGAGGAGGTCTCACAGTGACCCTAGTTATCAGATCGGTGGACGAGGTGCGTCGGTTCATATCGGAGCGTAGATCGCAGGGGAAGACGGTGGGCTTGGTTCCCACAATGGGATATCTCCACAGGGGCCATATGTCCCTGGTGGAGAGGTGCCTTGAGGAAAACGACGTGACGGTGGTATCCCTTTTCGTCAACCCGATCCAGTTTGGCCCAGGGGAGGACCTGGACCGGTATCCCAGGGACGAGGAGAGAGATCTATCCCTCCTTCAGGATGCAGGGGTAGACGTGCTTTTCGCTCCTGAGGCGGACGAGATGTACCGTCCCTCTCACTCTACCTACGTCGACGAGGCGGCAATCAGCTTCCCTCTCTGCGGAGGCTCCAGGCCCGGCCACTTCAGGGGAGTGTGTACGGTGGTGTTGAAGCTCTTCAACGTCCTGTTGCCCGACAGGGCCTACTTCGGCATGAAGGACTACCAGCAGCTTCAGGTCATAAATCGGATGGTCAGAGACCTCAACGTCCCGGTGGAGGTGCGCCCCTGTCCTATCGTTCGGGAGGCCGACGGACTGGCGTTGAGCAGCAGAAACGTCTATCTGTCAGAGGACGAGAGGCGTTCGGCGTTGTTCCTGTCCAAATCTCTATCCGCCGCTAAGGATGCCTTTGACGGAGGGGAGAGGTCCGCCTTCGCCCTGGCGGACCTGGTATGGTCTGTCCTGGCGGAGGGAGAGGGACTGACCCCTGAGTACGTCGAGGTCCGTGACGCTGCGGACCTGTCGGAGGTCGCCGACATAACCGGCCCAGTTGTGGTGGCCCTGGCGGTCCGAGCGGGCTCCACCAGGCTAATAGACAACGTCGTATTGGGGGAATAGGCCATGTTCTTAAACATGCTCAAGTGTAAACTCCACGGTGCGGTGGTGACCGAGGCCAACTTAGAGTATCAGGGCAGCATCTCAATAGACCGTGATTTCATCGATCAGGCGGGATTTCTCATAGGGGAAAAGGTCCTGGTCGCCGACATGGAGTCGGGCAGTCGGTTCGAGACCTACGTTATAGAGGCTCCTAGAGGAAGCGGGGAGATATGTCTGAACGGCGCCGCAGCTCGACTTGGGACGGTGGGAGACAGGGTGATAGTCATGGCCTGGGCCTTAATGACCGAGGAAGAGGCCAGGTCCCACAGGGCCAAGGTTGTCAAGATTGGGCCGGACAGAGGGATAGAGAGGGTATTCCTCATGGACGGCAACGACCGATGAGAAAGGTAACCATCCCTCATCTGATGGAGATGAAGGCCTCGGGGCGGCCTATCTCCATGATCACCGCCTACAGCTCCTGGCAGGCCGCCATGGTCCAGGAGGCCGGTGCGGAGGTCATATTGGTTGGGGATTCCCTGGGGATGGTGGAGAAGGGCTTTGCCAGCACCGTCCCTGTCACCATGGACACCATGATAGACGCCTGCGCCGCCGTGTCCAGAGGGGCGTCCTCGCCCTTTTTGGTCGGAGACATGCCCTTTATGTCCTACGAGGTGGACCGAGCTCAGGCGGTAGCTAACGCCGGGCGGTTTATCAAGGAGGCTGGTATGGACGGGGTTAAGCTGGAGGGCGGAGTGGAGAGGGCCGACACCGTCAAGGCCATAGTGGACGCTGGTATAGCGGTAGTAGGCCACATAGGGCTCACCCCTCAGTCCGCCACGTTGCTGGGCGGCTTCAGGGTGCAGGGGAAGGACCTTGCGGGGGCGGAAAAACTTCTAGCCGACGGGAGGGCCCTACAGGATGCGGGAGCCTGCTCCATAGTTCTGGAGTGCGTTCCGGCCCCTCTCGCCGAGATACTGACCGAAGAGCTGTCCATACCGACAGTCGGCATAGGGGCGGGCAAGGGATGTGACGGCCAGGTGCTGGTTTTTCACGATATTCTCGGCCTCTACGGCGACTTTCGCCCTAAGTTCGTAAAGCGGTATCTGGACGGAGGAAAGGTCCTGACCGAGGCACTGGCCTCCTATGTCTCCGACGTCAGGGAGAGGTCCTTCCCGGAGGAGGGCCATTCTTTCGACATGGACCCATCGGTGATTAAGGAGCTGGATAGGCGGTGAGGATAACCGTGGTGGGCTGTGGGGCAATAGGTACCCTCTTGGCCTCCAAGCTCGCCTCGGTGGGGCTCTCGGTGCAGGTGTTCCAGAGGCCTGGGGCGACACTGGACCGGATCAGGTCCGTAGGGGTCGCCCTGTGGGACGGCGAAACGGCCCCCTGTCCTGTCAGGGCGGAGGACGACCCGTCAAGGCTGGACAGGTCCGACATCGCCATAGTCACGGTGAAGGCCTTCTCCACCGACGAAGTAGCGCCGGTCCTGCCGGAGCTGCTCCTTCCCGACGGAGCCGTCCTGACGGTGCAAAACGGCCTTGGAAACGGCGAGAAGCTGTCACAGGTTCTGGGAGGGGTCAACGTGGCGGTTGGGGCCTGTACCTACGGGGCCTACCGTGACGATAGAGGGGAGGTCCATTTAGGAGGTCTGGGAGAGATCGTCTTTGGCCCGGTGGAGCGGGGGAGGGACTGGCGTCCTCTTGAGGATGCCCTGAACCGGTCAGGGCTCTCCGCCAGGGCGGTGGACGACCCTGCTCCCGTCCTGTGGGGCAAGTTAGCCGTAAACGCCGCCATTAATCCGGTAGCAGCCCTTATACGGAGGGAAAACGGCTGCGTCCTCTCCTCCGATGGGCTCGCCGACCTGTGCAGGTCCCTCGCCATGGAGGCCTGTTCCGTCGCCCGCTCAGTCGGCGTCTCCCTGGACTCCCAGGTCATGTGGGACAGGGTCAGGGCGGTGGTCCGATCCACGTCGAAAAACACCTGCTCCATGCTCCAGGACGTCCTCGCCGGTAGGCCCACGGAGATAGAGGCCATAAGCGGCGAGATCCTGAGGTTAGGTGAGATAGATGGAATATCTCTTCCCGCCACAGAGACGGTCTATCGCCTCGTGAAGGGTCTCGAATCAAAGGTGGTCTGACCGATCGGTCAGACCACCTTTATTCCCATCATGCTGGCTATCCCCACCGCCTGTAGGGCGTTTAGCTTTGCCCCTTTCAGCTCCCTGAAGTCGTCGGAGACGGAGAAACCGTCTATGACGCAGTCGGAGAGGTCCACGTTTTTAAGGGGAGTCTTGAAAAAAACTGGTCCTGGTGAAGTCCTCCTTGCTCAGGCGGATCTTTTTGAGCTTGACCTCAGAGAGAAAAGCCTCCCTCATGTCGCATTCGGAGATGGCGCAGTTTTCCCAGACAGACCCTCCGTAGTTGGAGTAGTTGAACACCCCGCCGGTAAAATTCGTCTCCCTGAAGAAGCCGTGGTCGAAGTTGCTGCCCACCGCCTTGCTGTCCTGGATAACCGTCCCCTTCCAGTAGCTGTTGCTGAGGTCGCAGTTCGACAGGTCGCAGTTTCTGAGGATAGAATCGTAAAAGCTGGTCCTCACAAACCTGGACGAGACAAAGTGACAGTTTATAAACTGGACCGAGTCGAACCTCACGTTCGACATATCCAGGTCGGTCACCGTCTCGTCCTTGAAAACAGCCCCTTCCAGAGGCTCTCCCTCGGACCACCTCAAAATCCCATCTTCAAGCATATTACCCCTCCTTTGTCAATCGCTATATATCTTATAGGCATCTCTAAAAACTCACCTTTGAGTCCCCTCGGAGAGACCGTCCCGCCTGCGCCCTGTTTCGCCCAATCGTATACTCGACCTGCCTGTTCCGTACGAACCGCCTCGGAGGGCACGTCCTGTGCCCCCTCGGCTTGGGGCGACGTCCTGTCGCCCCATTCGTACTACACAACGGCATGTCGAGTATACGGGCTCAAATGGGCTACGTCGGAACGATCTCTCCGAGGATTAGAGTTTTTAGAGGTGCCCTTATAAAAATTGTATTTTGCGATATGTAGGAAAATAACTGTAGCTAAGGTAAAATAGGGCCGTATTTTAGCATGTTTTTATCGATGGAGGAGAGTGTGTCTATGTTTCGTGGCTCTATGATGATGATACTGGCGGGGGTGTTCTGGGGAGCCTCCGGAACCTTGCAGGCCTTCGGGCCGGAGGGAATCTCCCCTCTGGTCTTAGGTGCGATCAGGATAACCGTAGGGGGGCTGTGCCTCACTGCCTTCGTGCTGTACAGAGAGGGTCCTAAGGCGTTCTCCGGGCGTTGGCCCTGGAGTAGCGTCCTTATGGCCTCGGCGGGAATGGCCCTTTATCAGCAGTTTTTCTTCGCCTCCATCCTCAGGACCGGCGTCGCCGTCGGGACCATGGTCGCCATAGGGAGCTCCCCCGTCATGGGAGGACTGCTGGGAAGGCTGTTTCTAGGCGAGAGGCTGACCGCTCGATGGATGGGAGCTACCGTTGCTGCCGTCACCGGATGCGTCCTGCTGTCCCTCGGGGGAAGCCTGACGGTGGATCTCGTAGGTATCGCCCTTGCTCTCTGTGCCGGGGTAGCCTTCGGCTTTCTCGGCATGGGGATGAAGAAGGCCCAGGAGGGACGATCCTCCCTGGCGGCTATAGCCCTCTGTATGACCTTAGGGGCGGTAATGGCCTCCCCTGCGTTTTTGTTAGGGGACACAGGATGGATATTCACCTCCAGAGGGATCTCCATCGCTCTGGTCTTAGGTGCGGTCAGCACTGCAATCCCCTACGGACTGTATTCCACCGCTTTGAAGGTCGTGCCCGTATCCACCGCCTGCACCCTCACATTGGCGGAGCCTCTGACTGCCGCTATTTTCGGGGTGTCCCTTTTAGGGGAAAGGCTCTCGATTCCCGCTCTGGCAGGGATAGGTTTTATACTTTTTGGCCTGCTGCTACTGTCTATGCCTGTTAGGAGATCCTTCATTTCCAACGACAGGATGAGCTGAGCTATTCCCCTTTCAAAGGATCCCTCCCAAGGGATCGTAACGCGAGCAGGCTTAGGGCAATGGCGGATGATACGAGTAAAAACGCCGTAAAATAACCTTCGGTGGTGTAGACACCGGGCTGTGTCGTCGGGAAATGGTCGATGACGATTCCCGTTCCCCACTGAAAGATCACCGCCGACAGGACGGCTATCATGTTCATGGCTCCGAATACGACCCCTCTTTCCTCCGTCGGGGCGAGGGCGGTGACCCCCGCGAGGGCGAAGACCCCTCGCACCCCTGTCACCGCTCCGAGCAGCAAGGCTGCCGCTCCTCCTGCCCATACCGGCAACCCCGATACGGTGGAGCCGAGCAGTATAAACCAGATCCTGAAAAACACCGTCAGGAAGAAAGATCCAGCCAGGACGATAAAAAGAGTAAAAGCGGGATCGGCAAAAAGGGATCTATATATCGAACGAGACTGGCTCACGTCAAAACTCCTTTGCTCAGCGGATATTCTAATCCATCGTAATGGATACATGATTACGTCGATATAGTAGCACTGAGCAGCGACCCGTACAAGCAGTGTCAGCCTATCTCCCCTAAAGTCCCAGAGCCTCTTTTACGAGAACTACCTCCATCTCCATTTGGTTCATCTTTTTGTAATGTATCACCTGTCCGCAGCATATTCTGTCCTCGCTGTGGCAATCGTAGCACCTGTCCTGCTTTACCGCACAAGGTGTCCGGTATCGGTGACGGGCGGCGTTCTGTGGAGCTGCGATGTTCCGAGCACGGTATATGGCTTCCTCCAAGGTCGGGACCACCTTATTCACCCCTACAACGAAATAAACCTTTTCGTGGCCGAACAAGGAGCCAGCCACTCGATTTCCAGTCCCATCGATGTTTACCATCTCCCCTGTCTCCGCAAGTCCGTTCACGGAGGTAAAAAAGATATCCGTGGTCAGACATAGCTTAGCGGTCGACCAGAAATCCAGACCTTTAGAGGGGTGGGCGGGATCGTATACCTCGTTGTGTTTTGAGAGCAGGTCGTATAAATTCATGGTTTCCAGGGTCTCCGAATCTCCAAAACCGACGGTTTTGCCGTCCACCTTCCCGTCCAAATAGCTGGCCCCATCCTGGGCGGTATCGAAACAGGAAACCTCGTATCCCTTTTCCTTCAGCGAAGCGACGGTTTTCTCCAGTCTCATATTAGCCCCTCCTCTGTTTTAGGTTATGGCTAACCTAGCACCATATACCGACATCCGCAAGCCATTCCTCCCCTACTTCCGTTAGCTATAGCACAAAATCTTACCCGAGTTTTGCTAGGTCGCACTAAAGGGCGTTATACTCTGTGCCAGAGAGGAGCTGTTATCCATGTCAGAAAAAGGTTCTTCAACGGAGTTCAAACTCCAGGATGGAAATATTCCTCCTTTTCACCTGGAAGGGCTGAGCTTAAAGAATTATAGATGCTTTCCCGAGGTTGATCTTTCTTTTCATCCTCGGCTCACGGTTTTTGTCGCTCCCAACGGAGGAGGTAAAACCGCTATTTTGGACGGAGTCGCCGCCTCTTTAAGGCTATTTGTGGATACTATGGAACGAAGGACAGCCTCCAAAGGTTTTGATCCCCAGGACATCCGTAGGGTAACCTCTCCCACTGGAACCATGGAGCTCTGCCTCCCCGTATGGATGGAGGGTAAGGCCTCCTTTTGGGGGCAGGATATATCCTGGGAACGTGACCTTAAAGGAGCTAAAGAGGGATCGACTCAGGCCAGGACTACTACCGCTGGTGCAAAACAGCTTAAGGACTTTGCTTTAAGCCTGATCGCTGAAAACGACCGCTGGATCTCTGGTGATGGATTGGCCCCCACCTTTCCGGTGATAGCCTATTACGGCACAGGAAGACTATGGGGAGCTAGCCGTATGACGGACGGGAAAAAAACCTCAGGTATAACCCCTAACGCCAGGTTCAGAGGATACGGCGATTGTCTCTCGCCGTCCTCCCATTACAAGGGGTTTGTGGACTGGCTTTCCAGGTTTTCACTGGAATCATTGAGTGAATCGATGAGTTCCAAAAAATCCCCCCATTTCCCTAAGGAAGCTTTAGCCGCCGTCGCTCAGGTGGTTGATAGGGTTTTGGCTCCTACAGGGTGGGGAGGCCTGGAGTGGGATTTTGTAGAGAAGACCCCTAGAGTTTCAAACGATAAATTGGGCACTCTGCCAGTGGACTCCCTTTCCGACGGCATAAGGACCATGATAGGCTTAGTCGCGGATATAGCCTACCGCTGTACCGTTTTGAACCCCCACCTGGGAAGATCGTCGGTGGAGGGGACCCCTGGAATAGTCCTGATCGACGAGGTCGATATGCACCTGCATCCTGGATGGCAACAGATGGTTATACCCTCCTTACAGGAGGCCTTTCCCATGGTTCAGTTCATAGTGACGACTCATAGCCCCCAGGTACTCTCCACCGTGGACAAAGAATCCATAAGGGTCATAGAGATAGGCCATGGTGGCGTTGCTTTGAAGACTCCCTCCTATCAGACGAAGGGCGTGGAGAGTACTGACGTCCTCTGTCGAATCATGGATATCGATCCCGCACCGTCGATACCGGAAGCTGAGCTCCTGAGCGAGTACAGAGCGATCATAGAGGAAGGAGATTGGGAAGACGATCGGGCTAAACGGTTACGCCAGAGCCTTGTAGCTCATTTTGGGGAAAAACATCCTGTGATGGTGGACTGCGATAGGCTTATAAGGTTCCAGCTGGTGAAGAGACGGTCAGGTATTTAGCTATGCATTACCTTAAAAGAATTTCTGTATTCGCTCCTGCCTGTCTGAAGGCGAAACAGGCTCCTAATGATAATTGGAGTTGCGTTACTCCTGAAGAAAAATCATCTTTACGAGAAGCACTGATGGAACTTCAAGGTAAACTGTGCGCCTACTGTGAGGGGATAATCAGCGACGAAAAAGCTTGTCATATAGAACATTTTTTCCCCAAGGGCAAGCATCCTCGTCTCACCTTTGATTGGGATAACCTCTTTTTGTCCTGCGATAATAAAGGGCAGTGTGGACGTTATAAGGACACCGAATGCTCTAACTATGATCCCCGCAAGCTGATCAAGCCAGATCGGCACGATCCCGATGACTTTCTCTTTTTTCACTCCAACGGCAAGGTCATGATCAGGTCAGCCATCGATGAAGAAATGGCTTTAAGAGCTAGCGAGACCATAAGGGTCCTTAACCTAAACGAGCCTGGATTAGTCGGTCGAAGAAAAAGTGCGGTTGGAGTATATATCAAAATAACCGACGAGCTTGATGGATGGAGCGATGAGGATATCCGGGAATATATCGGTGAAGAGCTGAAAGCCATCGGAAATGCCGAATATATCACGACGATACGACATTTTCTGACGAGATGTTTGAGGTAGGTTCGGGAAAAAATCTAATTTGCTGTTGCCTCTTATGTCTTATCTTGTCGCAGGTAAATGCTATCATGAAAAACAATTCTATTCCGTTGAGAGGGTGACGTTTTGAGAGCGAAAAAAACCATCCTAAGCCTGATAGCTCTGGTTTTTGTCTTCCTGTTGTTACCGGTGGTTTCCTCCGAGGGGTTTTCCTTCAAGGCAGGAACGAGAGTGGGAGGGCTCTCACACGTCACCCTATGGTACGCCTGCCTCGGCGTGGAAAAGGATACTAAAGGGGTTTTTACGGATAAAATCCTTAAAGAGATTAGCGACTCTATCGACGATATTCGAGCCTTTAACGAAAAGATAAAGAGAGACTTT
The DNA here is from genome assembly GCF_900177735.1 of Dethiosulfovibrio salsuginis. Classification (NCBI taxonomy): domain Bacteria; kingdom Thermotogati; phylum Synergistota; class Synergistia; order Synergistales; family Dethiosulfovibrionaceae; genus Dethiosulfovibrio; species Dethiosulfovibrio salsuginis. The sequence continues at coordinate 36,210 of NZ_FXBB01000008.1, forward strand.
GGGTTAAAAAGCGGCCTGTCTCATCGCTATTATTTCCACTGGGGATATAACGAAAACCCTAAGCATACGGCGGATCATAAGAGATATCTCCGAGGAAAGGTGGATATAGACGGTCGATCTCTGGATAGGCGAACTATGGACCGTCTTTTTAGTGCCCTTAACTATGAATGGAGAAAGAGGAAATCCCAAATTGATAGGGTTATATCCCGAAACATGTCATTTCTGAGCCCCCGAGAGAGAGAGGGGTTGGCTGCTATTTTGTACTCTATCCATATTCTGGGAGACTACTCTACCGACAGCAGGGAACAGATGACCCCTTTAGCGTCCCTGGATCCTATCGTGAGGGAGCTTACAGGAGGTCTTAACAAGCTTTTTGGCTCAGGAAACTCAGCCAGCGCCAGCTTAGCTGGAGGGGTTTGGTTCAGAAGTCACTGTGATTTTATTAAGGAGGGGCAGCAGGCACAGGACATTCTCAACATTCTCATGGCACACCTACCATCGCTTTTCGCTCCTGCGATGGATCAGAGAATGGATGGACTTATTCTGGATCCCTATATGGCCTGGAGGATCGAAAACTGGAGTCTTGTAGGATCTCCCTCCGGCGGGAGAACAAAGCACTAGGGGAGGAACGATGATGAAGTCTAAACTTTTTGTTTTTGTGATTTCTGTGCTTTTATTTAGCTCCTCGGTGGTCGCTGCGCAGGAGAAGTACGATCCTCAACACACAATGCTGGCCCTTAATATGGCAATAATGTCTGTGAACAGAATAATCTCCGCAGAGGATAGGGTTGTCTTGGATCATGAATATAGAAATATACTGAACAACCTTAAAATTGGGGAAATAGCGGCGGACGACGAAATTATAGATGTGTACGAGGGGATAATGGACCTTGTTACCTATGAAAAACTACGCTCCGATGAGTCCGAAAGGCTTAAGGAGTTATACGATCGCAAAGCTAAAAATGGCATTTATCAGTCTTTATCGAATCTTAGAGCTTACGGTGGGGATATTTTCAGTATTATAGGGAGTTTTGCTGTCTCGGCGACGAGCTCCTACTTTAACTATAAGGCTCTGAAGGACGACTACCATGCAGAGCTGGACGAATCACTGTGGCAACTCCATAAAAACAGGGTAATCGAGCTGAACAACCTGAACAAAGGACTCCTACGCTCGTCGTGGCGGCTTCTTCGTCAGTATGGCCTTCCCGATGAGCATCGAATTACCGAGGAGCTTATCGACCTCTATCTTAAGGCGGAAAACGAAGGCGATAGACATAGAGCCCTCGCGATGTTCAGACGTCTTGAAGTCTACTTTCAGGCTTATCCTCCCTTCTGGTTCGACTACGGCAAGGCCGCTCAGAATGTAGAGGAGTACGACCTTGCCCTTAAGTGCTACGATAAGTTTTCCGAGATAAACCGTCCGGTTCTTAGAAAAGATCCTTTCGTCGTGGAAGTGGCAAAAAATCGCTTAGCACTTTTAAACGTTATGAAAATGGATAAACTGGAGGGGAGTTTTTTAAAGGGAGCTGAGAGAGAGCGCTACACAAAAGAGATAAGGGCCTGTCTCAAGGATATTAGGGACAACTCTCTCCCTGGTGAGTGGACTAATAACCTAGTCGTAGGGGTTCAGCTCTCAGGTCTGGGGGACATGCAGGAGGCCATCGAGACTGTAAGGGAAAACCTGGACTGGGGGGCGGAGGTAGAGTACAGCTCCGCTGTCCTCAGGGTTCTGGAGATGGGGTTAGGAGCGAGCAAGATCCCCGACGAGCTTCGTAGGTCTATAGTAAGTATTGGGGAAGCGGAGGAACCCTCGCTCGTTGGAGGTGGAGAGCTCTTAAAAGCTCTGTCCCTTTTCCTCGACGAACAAGACTCTCTCGCCCTTGATGCCTTGGGTTTACTTGCAAAACAAGGCAATCCTATAGCGCTAGATGTTATGGCCGATATGTTTGAGTATGGTTTAGGGGTTCAGGAGGACCTCCAGAAGGCGACAGCTCTGAGAGGTGCTATAGATTCAAGTTCACTGGAAGATTCGGAGTGGCAGAGAGCTACGGTCTTCATGGAGGAAAAGGCAGAAGGCGGAAATCTGAGGGCCCAGTTCTATCTGGGAGTCAAGTGGTCCATTAGTTTGGCAGCGCAAGGGAATATGGCTGCCCAAGACAGACTTGGGGTTTTGTATTTAAAAAGGGGTGGAGTCCAAAAAAACGAGGAAATAGCTGTGCAATGGACTCATAGGTCCGCAGAAAATGGTTACCCTTGGGGGCAGTATAGTCTGGGGATGTGTTACAACAAGGGGTATGGGGTTGAGAGGGATAATTTTAAGGCGGTTGGTTGGTTTGAAAAGGCGGCTAATAATAAAAATTCACGATCACAAAATATGTTGGGTACCTGTTATTCTAAAGGAACAGGAATAGGTGAAGACATAAGAGAGGCGGTAATGTGGTTTCGTAAGTCTGCGGAGGGTGGCTATGTCTCTGCTGAAATTAATCTCGCTCTCTGCTACTACAAAGGCGATGGGGTAGAAAAGGACTATGTCCAGGCCGTGAGGTGGTTTCATCGAGCAGCGGAAAAAGGAAGCCTGAGAGCTAAAAATATGCTTGGTATCTGTTATCAGAATGGTGATGGTGTAGAAGAAGACGATTCTCTGGCAGTCAAATGGTATGGAGAGGCCGCAGAGAAAGGCTATGGTTGGGGACAGTACCACCTAGCCAACTGTTATTTAGATGGAGAAGGGGTAAATAAAGACGTGGTGGAGGCCTATATGTGGTTCTACATGGCCAGTAAAAACGGCGACGAGAGCTGTGTAAAAAAGAGTCTAAAGGCTATGGAGAAGATGTTGGGAAAGGGGCTCTTTAACTTTAGGGTTATTTCTGACTCACAGGTCCAGGATGCCATGAGAATGGCAAACGATCGTATGGCTCAAAGATGACTAAAAGCGAAAGGTCGCTACCGAGTGGTGGCGACCTTTCGCTTTTATCTAGTTAAACCCGGTCAGTACCGCGCCGATTACAACCAAAGATCCTAGGGCGAACAGAAGGGCCTGGAACTTTATCTGGAACTTGGCCCAGGTTCCCCAGTCGATCCTGGCGGCCCCCAAGCAGGCTATGAGACAGCCCGAGGTGGGGACTATCAGGTTGGTGAATCCATCTCCAAGCTGGAAGGCCAGAACCGCAACCTGTCTGGTAACCCCCGCAAGGTCCGCCAGAGGGGCCATCAGGGGCATAGTGAGGGCCGCCTGGCCGGAGCCGGAGACCACGAAGAAGTTGAAGACCGACTGGAAGAGGAACATGAGCCAGCCCGATACCGCAGTGTTGAATGAGCTTATGGCGCTTCCCGCTGAGTTCAGTATGGTGTTAAGCACCGTGGGGTCCGTGGGAGAGTCTCCTCCGAGGACGAGTACGATGCCCTTCGCCATACCAACCACCATGGCGGCTCCCAGGAGGTCCTTGGCTCCCTCCCTGAAGCTGATCGCTATGTCGTTTACCCCCATGTCGTTCAGGTTGAACAGGACTCCGATGACCCCCGCAACAAGGCCGACGATGAAGAACTGGGTGGCTATCTCAGGGATATAGTATCCGTTGGTCATGACTCCCCAGATAACCCAGGCGATGCCGGCGAAAAGGGCCAGCACTACCAGCATGTGTCCCAGGCCGAAGTGGCTCTCTATCTCCTTGCCCTTTTCCACGTTGTCTCTGAAGAAAGAGTCGGTCTCGTAGCAGAGCGACGACGTGGGATCGGCCTTTACCTTCTCGGCGTATCTCATGGTGTAGAGGATCCCCACCAAGGTGAAGCCCGCCCACATAGCCATGCGGAACCCTGCGCCGGAGAGGACCGGGATTCCCGATATTCCCTGGGCTATGGCGACGCTGAAGGGGTTCATCCAGGAGGTCCCAAAGCCTATCTGGGTGGCCACGTAGGTTATCATTATGGCCGTGATCGAGTCGTAGCCCAGGGCCACGCACACAGGGGCCAGGATCAGGACGAAGGGAATTGCCTCCTCGCCCATGCCGAAGACGGCCCCTCCCAGAGAGAACAGGACGAACATCACCGGTATAATAGCCCTCTCCATGCCCTTGAACTTGGTGAGGACGTGGAGAATGCCTGCCTCAACCGCTCCGGTCTTTATGATTATCCCGAAGGCTCCACCTATGACCAGGATGAAGGCCATAACCCCCACCGCTGACCCCCATTTGCTTCCGGATACGAAGCCCTCGAAGACGTAGTTTAAGAGGCCCACCTCGCCGTAGGGCTCGAAGACCGCGATGCCCTGCTTGACCGGGTTGCCCTGGTCGTCCACCTTTAGCTCAAAGCTATCCGCTATTAGGACGTTTCTGGTCTTGGTAGCCCCGTCCATCTCGTAGGTTACCTCGTGGGTCTTGTAGGTCCCTACCGGAACGGTGTAGGTTAGAAGTGCCGCCAGGAGGACGACGAAAAAGATGATGACGTATGTATCGGGTATTCTCATTGGCTTGCATGAAGGCTCTTTCTTGTTCGACATATTCGGTTCAACTCCTATCCTTTGATAAATTTCCCCCCCGTATGGGGTATTGCTGCCTTGTTGAAACTAAAACTCGATTCTGATCGGCTGTCCCTCCCTCAAAAACGATGCGATATTGACATTGTGTCTCCATAATGTAGTATATGGGTACAACATAGCATAGTTGCCGTTATGTTGTCCACCCCGAAAAGCGGAAAGGAGTGAGGTAAATGTGGCCATCGGCCAGCGGCGGCGATTTTCCCCCGTCCTCTCAGGCGGTTTTGGACTATATACTGGATCTAATCGAGGACCTGAGACTTATGCCCGGGGAGCCTCTCTACGAGACGGCCCTGGCCTCGGAGCTCGGTATGGGACGGACGGGGGTCAGAAACGCCCTCACCTTCTTGGAGGGGACGGGATTTTTGGAGAGCGAGCCACGGAAGAGAGGATATCGAATGCCAGCCCTTTCCGCCCAGGATATGGAGGACGTTTTCTCCATGAGGGCTCTTTTGGAGGGAGAGGCGGCCTCCGCTGCGGCCAGAAAGGCCACCTTGGACGACGTGGCCTATCTTAGACACCTCAACGAGATGGAGGAGTCTTTCGCCCTCTCCGACCTTCCCAGGGAATACCGTTCCATAAACCTGGAGTTTCACTGTTCCATAGTGAGGATAGGGGGTAACGGCTATCTGGAGAGGGCCTTTCATCCGGTGTTCTGGCGTTCTCGGCTATACATAATGTACGTCGGCCGCTTTCAGCCCCTGGTGGCCCCTGCGGATCAGGGAGTCACCAACACGCCACTGGAACACCGGAGGATAATAGACGCCATAGAGAGCAGGGATCAGGAGGGGGCGAAAGAGGCGGCGTTGGCTCATCTGAGGGATACGAGAGCATTCAGGCTGTCCCTCGACGGCGACAGGGCCGCTAAGGTGCTGTCAGGCAGGATAAAAGCGGAGGGGATCGAGTAAATGTTTAAGCTGATAAAAAAGGTTGAGATGTACTGCCCGGATAAGCTGGGCAAGGGGGATATTCTCCTGGCGGGGGATAAAATAGCCTGGGTCGGGGAGTCCTTCCCGGGGAAGGACCTCCCGGACCTGGAGGTCATAGACGGAACCGGGAAAATAGCGGTGCCAGGCTTCGTCGACGGACACGTCCACATAGCCGGTGGAGGCGGTGAGGGGGGCTTTTCCACCAGGACCCCGGCGGTGGTCCTCTCGGACCTCATAGAGGCCGGTGTCACCTCGGTTATAGGGGTGCTCGGGACCGACTCCACCTGCCGTTACCCCGGCGAGCTCCTGGCGAAGGCCAGATCCCTCAGGGAGGAGGGCCTGTCGGCATGGGCCCTGACCGGATCCTACGCCATCCCGGTCAAGACCCTCACAGGATCGGTTCAGGACGACCTCGTCCTGATAGACCTGTTCGTGGGGGTGGGAGAGGTGGCGATCTCAGACCACCGGTCCTCCCAGCCCACACTGGATGAATTGAACAAGCTGGCGGCCTCCGCTCACGTAGGTGGGATGATAGGGGGCAAGTCGGGGGTCATCAACGTCCATCTAGGGGACGGCCCCTCCATGCTCTCCCCCATAAAGGCGATTGTGGAGACCACCGAGCTGGGCCTGGGCCAGTTCCTCCCCACCCACGTCAACAGAAACCCCGAGCTCTTCCAGGACTGCATAGACTACGCCCTGTCCGGCGGCATGGTGGACCTGACCACCAGCACCACGCCCCAGTTTCTCGAGGAAGGCGAGGTCAAGTGCAGCCAAGGTCTGAGGAGGCTCCTCGACTCGGGAGTTTCGGTGGAGCGGATAACCTTCAGCTCCGACGGTCAGGGCAGCCTTCCGTCTTTCGACTCGACCGGCGCCTTCACCGGCCTGTCCATCGGAACCTCTCGGTCGCTCTTCCCGGAGGTTCGGGATTCGGTCCTCGTGGAGGGTATCCCACTGGAGACCGCTATACAGGTCATAACCACCACCCCCGCCTCGGTTTACAGGCTCCCGAGAAAGGGGCGGATAGCCAAGGGATACGACGGCGACCTGGTCCTGCTGGAGAAAGGCGACCTGTCCATCTCCTCGGTGTTCGCCATGGGGAAAACAGTGGTCCAAGGGGGCAGAGCGGTGGTCAAAGGCAGGTTCGAGCCGTAATTTCCCTCACCGGTCGGGCCTGGCTATGTGGCGGAGGTCGTCGCAGAACCAGTCGTATATAGTCTCTTTAGGCTCTTTAACCTCCCTCAGCTTTTCCAGGCTCGTCCCCAGAATGAAGAGAGGATTTGCTGGCTCGATAAGCGGCCTCTCCCAGGGTGCCAGCCTGGCCTGAAGGCCGTCCAGCTCCCTCTCGTCGTCGGCGATCAGGAGTATCATCGTCCAGTTCTCCTGATCCGCCGAGTCGAAATCGCTCCATCCCGGGATGTAGACCCGCCTCTGGCCCAACATGAACAGGTGGATATGGCCTATCTGGGTCAGGACATCCTCGGTGTTCCCCGGCTTGAAGCAGAAAAGCCTGTCGGCGTTTTGCAGCTTAAAGCGATCGGTTGGGCGGGTTTCCATGGTCCTGTAGTGGTCGAAGTCGTAGCCGCTTCTCAGCAGCACGTCTACCTCCACCGATCCCGTTGGGCACCCAGTTTCTTTGATCCACTCGGTTAGCTTGGCATCTCCTGGGGCGGGGAACTCCCTGGCCGCAACTCCCCACCGGTTAAACCTGTCGCAGAAGGAACGGACCAGGGGACTTTCCTCCCAGCTGAAACGGAAGGAGTCGCCGTCGAGGCGGTAAAGGTCCTCCCCCTGAAGGTATGGGACCACCGGCAGGGACTCGCCGACGGAGAACTCCTTCAGTCCCCATCTCCCCAAAAAGGCCCTGTCGATCAGATGCTGAACCTTGGTCCTCCAGAGAGACCTGGACGGGTCTTTTACCTCGTAAGGAGAGGCCGGTATCCCCATATCCACGGCAAGCCTGGCCCTTTCCTCCATCCCCTTCTCCGTAAGGATAGCCCCTGTCCCCTCTATCCCTTTTGCGAGACCAAGCCGGAGGAGCTCCTCCAGGCCCTCCGCGTCCTCTCCTGCCAGGGCCAGCGATTCGTGGTCCCAGCAGGGATTCTCTTCGTCGAAAAGCAGCGTCAGTGCGGTCATGTCCATACCTCCTTCTTTTTTTCTACTCAGGATATACTTTAGGGGTTCAAAAAGCCATAGATAGTCCGTCAATGTATAATATCCGGGTGATCCGATAATTCAGGAGGGGTTTGAATGTTAAAAAGGATGTCGACCGTTTTAGCGGTCCTTTGTCTCTTAGCTGGGGCGGCCAGCCAGGCTCGGGCTGAAACCGTTGCGGAATATGTGCAGAGGACTTATCCCGAGATGGACGAGGTTGTCTCGTCGGTTCTCGGATCTTTAGGGACCATGTCCACCTGGGAAAAGCTCTTCGTCGATAGGCTTGCGACCTTGACCCCTGAGAGCCAGAGGTCCTACGCCACCAGTCTCGCTATGGACGGCAGAATAACCGCCGAGGACCTGGCGGAGCTTCCGGTAAACCTAACTTTGCCCGAGGATCCTGCGGAGATAATAGCCCTTTTAACCGAGCACGTCCGTGCGGACTACTGGCCGGGATTTTACCGGCGGCACAGCTTTTCCGTCCATCGTCAGCTTAGACACTGGGCCGAGACGGCGGAGAGGCGATACGACGATCCTGAGCTCTGCAAAAAACTCATAGAGATCTTTTTCGCCATGGTGGAGGGAAAATACGACGGTCCTATGGAGATAGAATATCGGCCCACCAGCAGGGATATACATAGGCCCGCCGAGTGATACAATGGTATTAGTGAACCGCCAACATAAAGGAGGTAATTTCGGAATGACCTATCGTTTTGAGACAAAATGCGTCCACAGTGGCAACCACCCCGATCACGAGACCGGAGCCCTTTCCACCCCTATCTATCAGACGTCCACCTTTGCGTTCAAAAACGCCGACGAAGGCGCCAAGAGGTTTAAGGGCGAGGAGGAAGGCTATATCTACACCAGGTTAGGCAACCCCAACCACACCGCTGTGGAGGAAAAGATAGCCGCCCTCGAGGGAGGGGAGGCTGCGGCGGTAGCGGCTTCCGGTATCGGAGCCATAGCGTCGGTGCTTTGGACCGCCCTCTCCAGCGGCGATCACGCCATAGCTGCCAGATCTCTCTACGGCTGCACCTACTCCCTGATGGCCCATCAGTTCCCCCGTTTCGGAATAGAGTCCACCTTTATGGACCTTAGAGACCTGGACAAGGTCAAAGACGCCCTGAAGCCCAACACCAAGGTTATCTACTGCGAATCCCCCGCCAACCCCACCATGGACCTGGTGGACATACAGGCGCTGGCGAAGATAGCCCACGACCACGGAGCCATGCTCATAGTGGACAACACCTACTGCACACCGGTGATCCAGAGGCCCCTTGAGCTCGGCGCCGACGTGGTGGTTCACTCCGCCACAAAATACCTCAACGGACATGGCGACGTAATCGCCGGTATCGTGGTGGGGACCAAGGAGTTTATCGGAAAGGTTAAGATGGAGGGCCTTAAGGACCTAACCGGTGCCACTTTATCCCCCTTCGACGCCTATTTGCTCCTTAGGGGCATGAAGACCCTTCACGTCCGAGTTCCTCGTCACTGTGAAAGCGCCATGAAGATCGCCCAGTTCCTTGAGAGCCGTCCCGAGGTGGCCAAGGTCAGCTATCCCGGCCTGGACTCCTTCCCACAGAAGGAGCTGGCGGACAGACAGATGGCCCTCTACGGGGCGATAATAACCATGGAGCTGAAGGACGGTTTCGACGCTGGTAAGAAGTTCATAAACTCCGTCAAGCTCTGGATTCTGGCGGTTAGCCTGGGGGACACCGAGTCGCTCATCCAGCACCCCGCGTCTATGACCCACTCGGCTCTCTCCGACGAGGAGCAGCTTGAGGCTGGCATCTCCAAAGGGCTTATCCGTCTCTCCGTCGGCCTGGAGGCCCCGGAGGACCTGATAGCCGACCTGAAACAGGCCTTCGAGGCGATCTAAAATAAAGAGCCCTTGCCCGTACATCGGGCGAGGGCTTTGCCTTTACTGGAATTAGCCTGGATGTTGTTGTATCATCGAAGAGAGGAGGAGTGTCTATGACTAAGTTAGCGACCTATATGCCTAGTTTTGTTCTAGGAATTGCTGCTGTCTTGGATCTTGGGGGGACTTTAAAGGACCCTATTTCCGACAAAGATCCTCTTGAGAAAGATATGGAGGCCCTTCGCTCCGACTGGTTAGCAGTAGGAGAGGACCTTAGGTCGGCTATGTCCGCTGTCCAAAATGACTAAGCTCCGTGGTGGCCTCCATGTTTAACTCCATTTCAGTGCAAAAAGGATGCCGAAGACAGCTAAAGCCACCCCGACAGCGGGGTGGCTTTTTTGGGTTCCCATATGGAACGGCTCAGAACCGGAAGTCCCTGATACCCTGCTCTATCTTGCCCAATCGGTCCATGACCACTCCACGGACCTTCTCCTTGGGGATGTTGCCCAGCTCCCTGGTGATGAGCGATTCACCGATGGACTTGGTATCGGTTGAGGCGTAGTCCTCCAGGTATTCCTTCAGGGTCATGAGGGCGTTGGGGTGACAGCAGTTCTGGATTTGGCCGCTCTTGCACAGGCTCATGAACCGGTCCCCCGTCCTGCCCTCCCTGTAGCAGGCGGTGCAGAAGCTGGGGATGTAGTCCATGTCCATAAGCCACCGGATGACCTCCTCAAGGGTCCTCTTGTCGCTGGTGTCGAACTGCTCCGAGTTGTCGTCGTCACTCTCTGGCTCGCAGTATCCTCCGACGCTGGTCTTTGATCCTCCGCTGATCTGGGATACCCCTAGGTGCAATACCCTCTCCCGGCTCTTTTGGCTTTCCCTGGTGGAGACGATCATGCCGGTGTAGGGAACCGAGACCCGAAGGCAGGCCACTATCTTGGCGAAGGTGTCGTCGTCTATGCCGTTGTCGAAGGTGGAGGGGTCGATATCGTCGGCCTTCCTTATCCTCGGTACGCTGATGGTGTGAGGGCCTACGCCGAAACGGGCCTCCAGGTGCTCGGCGTGCATGAGCAGCCCGGCGAACTCGTAGCGGTAAAGCTCCAGGCCGAAGAGGGCCCCTATGCCGACGTCGTCGATTCCCCCCAGCATGGCCCGGTCCATGGCCTCGGTGTGCCATTTATAGTCGTGTTTTGGCCCCGCGGGGTGGAGTTTTTCGTAGCTCTCCCTGTGGTAGGTTTCCTGAAATAGGATATAAGTCCCGATCTCGGCGTCTCTGAGGCTTCGGTAGTCCTCCACTGTGGTGGCGGCTATGTTGACGTTCAGCCTCCTGATGGCCCCGTTTTTGTGGGTGCAGCTGTATATGGTATCTATGCTCTCCAGGATATAGTCGATAGGGCTCATGGTCGGGTGTTCTCCCGACTCGATGGCCAGTCTCTTGTGTCCCATGTCCTGAAGGGCGGTGACTTCTCGTTTGATTTCCTCCTGGGTGAGCTTTTTCCTGGCGATGTTCTTGTTCGTCACGTGGTAGGGACAGTACACGCAGGAGTTTATGCAGTAGTTTGATAGGTATAGGGGAGCGAAGAGGACTATTCTATTGCCGTAGAAGTCCTTCTTTATCTGCTCCGCCAGGGCGAATATCTCCTGGTTTTTATCCTCAAGCTCGCAGGCAAGGAGGACCGAGCCCTCTCGGTGGGATAGCCCCTTCCTTGTTCTGGCCTTGTCCAGGATCTCGTCTATGAGGGCCCGGTTTGTCCTGTTCTCGTGAGCCCATGCCAGGCTCTCGGTTATCTCCTGGTGATCTATAAATTTCCCTGCTTCGTTCGATTTTGGATCGTACATTTGAAATCGTCCTTTCTTCGTCGGGTCAGAGATGTCTTTCCCTTCAGTAAAAGATTAGTTTTTATTCCTCTCCCTTGAGCTTCGCGTAGGTCGTCTTGGCGGTTACCCCGGGCAATTTCCCCAGTTTGCCCGACAGGGCGCTGATCTCGTCGTTAGGGGCGTCCATGGCGATGCTGATGATGCTTATCTCCCTTTGCTGGTATGGGAGCCCCATCCTGCCGATGATCCACTTTCCGTAGTTATGGAGTATGGAGTTCAGCTCCTCCACCGAGTCCTTGTCCTCGACGATGATCCCTATGATTGCCACTCTGGTTTCCATGATTTCCCCCCTTCCCGTTTGTGCTATGTTTCTCATTCTAACACAGTTCTCATAGACCTGAGAGGGCTTTTCGTTGCTAAAATGGGAATATACGTCTTACAGCAGGAGGATGAGTATGAGCGATCTAATAGATAGGATACGTGGCGAGCTCCGAGATAGCTCCAGCGAGGAGTTCAGGGAAAGCGGCAAGAGGTTCTTCAAAGAGGAGGTCCGTCTTTACGGCGTGAGGACCCCTGCGGTCAACGGCATAGCGAAAAAATACATTGGGCCCGTAAAATCCCTCCCTAAAACCGAGATGTTCTCCCTCTGCGAGGAGCTATGGCGTTCCGGCATCTTGGAGGAATGCTTCATAGCCTGTAACTGGGTCTACGCAAATAGGGACCGTTACGACGAGGGAGATTTTTCCGTCATGGAGCGATGGGTTGAGACTTACGTGGACAACTGGGCCACCTGCGACACCTTCTGCAACCACTCGGTGGGTTTCATGGTGGAGTCCTACCCCGGCTTGGTTGAGAGGCTCAAGGTCTGGACCGGCTCTCCAAGCCGCTGGATGAGGAGGGCCTCGGCGGTGTCGTTGATAGTCCCCGCCAAGAAGGGCCTCTTCAAAGGCGAGGTCTTTCAGATCGCCGATATCCTTATGACCGACGGCGACGACATGGTCCGAAAGGGTTACGGATGGCTCTTGAAGGTCACCTGCGAAAAGCACCAGGACGAGGTTTTCGACTACGTCATGGAACACAGGGACGTCATGCCCCGCACCTCCCTCAGGTACGCCATAGAGAAGATGCCGAAGGACATGAGGGCCCAGGCGATGATGAGGCCGGACAAGTAATCCTTTCCGTGAGGAATGAATCAGTCTTTTCGTGATTCCAAAATCGAATATTTGGTCTTATAATTATCCTCGTATTCCCCCCTTCCAGGATCGGGCCGGTAACCTCTCCTGGGTTTGGCCGAAAGGTCTAGGGCCCCGTCGGGACTTGATCCCCGACGGGGCCCTTTTTTGCGTCTATTTTTTGTGAACGACAGGTAGATAACTACACCTGTCGTGATTTTTGGTGTAGAATTGCGGGACTTCGTCAGTTTAGAACTTTACGTGAAAGGAGGGGCTGTATTGAGCGAGATAGATTTTGCGGCGTTGGTCCCTTTTGTGGTGATAACCCTCTACACCCCCGGTCCCAACAACGTCAGCAGTGCGGCCATGGCCGCCAAGTTCGGCATGAGACGGACGTGGAGCTATATGTACGGCATAGCCACAGGATTTTTTCTTCTGTTGACCCTCTGTGGGCTTTTCTCTGGAGGTTTGATGACCGCCGTTCCTCAACTTGAGGGGATCGTTAAGTGGGTCGGTGCGGCCTACATACTCTGGCTGGCATGGGGTCTGGTCAAGGAGAAACCAGGGGGAGACTCGACCAGCAAGGGGGAAGTCGCCAGGGGGTTCGTCAAGGGAATGATCCTCCAGTGCGTCAACGGTAAGGCGGTGGTGTTCAGCCTTACCCTCTACACAGTGTTCTTTAGCTCCATACTTTCCAGGCTTGGCCCGGTCCTTCTCTCCGCTCTGGTCATAGCGGTGGTGTGCCTGTTCTCCCTGATCCTCTGGGCCTCCTTCGGGGCGGGGATCGACCGATTTATGGGCAGCTCCTCAAAGAGAAGGGCGCTGAACTACTGTTTTGCCCTCATGCTGGTGGTCACGGCGGCTCAGGTTGCTGGGTTGCTTTAATCCAAAAATTGGAGGTAGTTATGAAAATAAATATATGCGACGGTGTTTTCGACAGATTCCAGGGATATCACAGGGCGGTGGTCCTGGTCAGAGGTGCGAACAACCGGGGAGAGGAGCCCTCCCTCCTTTCCAAGCTCCGAGAGGCCGAATCGGCGGTCCGCCAGGAGGTGGGATCCTCGGACCACAGGGATATCCCCGCGATAGCCTCCTGGGTCGAGGTGTTCAGGTCACTGGGGATAAACCCCAACAAATATCCCCCCTCGGTGGCCAACCTTATAAAACGCACAGTAAAGGGGACCGACCTGCCCTTCGTCAACAAGCTGGTCTGTATCTTCAACGTGATCAGCCTGAGACACAAAGTTCCCTGCGGTGGGGACGACCTGTCGGTGGTCACAGGAGACCTTAAACTCGATTTTGCCACAGGGGACGAATCCTACGTCCCCCTTGGAAAGGCCGACGTCGTGGAGCACCCAGAGCCTGGAGAGGTGATCTACTTCGACGACGGAAACGGAGACGTGTTCTGCCGTGGCTGGTGTTGGAAGAACGGCGACAGGAGCAAGATAACCGAGGAAACCGAGGACGTCGCCATAAACGTCGAGGGAATGCCTCCGGTCTCCGTCGAGGACCTGTCTCTTATGGCGGAGGAACTGGCACAGATGGTCAGGGATCACTGCGGAGGAGAGGTCTCGATCCATCTCCTTGGCCCGGACAGTCCCTCCATATCTTTAGAGAATCTCTGAAAACGTTGCTCCTCGGAGAGATCGTTCCGACGTAGCCCACTTGAGCCCGTATACTCGACATGCCGCCTTTGAGTACGGATGGGGCGACAGGACGTCGCCCCAAGCCGAGGGGGCACAGGACGTGCCCTCCGAGGCGGTTCGTACGGAACAGGCAGGTCGAGTATACGGTTGGGCCAGGGCGCAGTCGGGACGGTCTCTCCGAGGGGACTCAAAAGTGAGTTTTTAGAGATGCCCTTTAGACTGATAGTGTGGGGGAGGGGCTTACGCTCTTCCCCCGTCTTTTTTCACAGGAAATCCCAAAAGCTGGTACACTAGACACAGGCCCCGAACAGGTGGGGAGACGGAACGGCGGGTTTTTCTCCGTCGCAACATTTGAAAGGGGAGATTTGACGAACTATGGATTACGACTACAGAGAGAGAAAGTCGGTTATAGTGCTGAACGCCAAGCTGAAGATAGGGGTTGCTCTTACGGTTGCCGCCCATCTTGGCACCTCCATGGGAGCCTTTGGAGAGGACCACATGGGAGTGGAATGGCTTACCGATAGATCCGGTGTCCGTCACAGAGGGCTGCCTCGCTACCCAGTGGAGGTCTTCAAGGGCAAGGTCGCCCAGCTCAGGGAGGCTCTGAACAAGGCCAGAGAGACCCCCGAGCTCATGGTGGTGGACTGTCCATCTGTCTTCTTGGACACCGCTGGAGACGGCGAACTGTCCCAGACCTTGGAGGATATGGACGAGCAGGAGCTGGATTACATGGGCATATTGATCCACGGTCCCAGGGATGCGGTCGACAGCCTCACCAGCCGTTTACGTCCTTGGTGGTAAGCTTTTAGACGTAGAGAGATAGCCGAGCTCCCTGATGGGTGGCTCGGCTGTCTCTTTTTTGTAATTGGTCCAGAAAGCCGTGAAAATCCGTTCTTCTGGGTATACCATCTGTGGCTTGTGAGATGTATTCTCATTATGACTACAGAGATATCGTCCTGAAGGGGGTCTTTTCATGCAAGTTTTCGGTCCTGTCCCGTCCCGTAGGCTGGGGAGAAGCCTGGGGATCAACCACATCCCTCCCAAGGTGTGCAGCTACGCCTGTCGCTACTGTCAGCTGGGAAGCACTCTGAATATGTCCATAGATAGGCGAAACTTCTTCGAGCCGTCTTCGATAATCGCCGAGGTCGGCAGAAAACTGGAGGAGCTGAGAGAATCGGGCGATCCGGTGGACTACATGGCGTTCGTCCCGGACGGCGAACCGACGCTGGACCTGAGGATAGGGGAGCTGGCCCGGGGGCTGAAGGGCTACGGAGTTCCCCTTGCGGTGATAACCAACTCGTCCCTGATAGGGGATAGGGAGGTAAGGGAGGACCTTATGGCCTTCGACTGGGTTTCCCTCAAGGTCGACGGGGCGACCGAGCCTGTATGGCGGTTCGTTGACAGGCCTCATAAGGGGCTGTCCTTCGACGGAATAATGGAAGGCCTCAGGGCTTTTTCCTCGGATTATAGGGGGCATCTGGAGACCGAGACCATGTTGCTGGCAGGGGCCAACGACCAAGACGACCATCTGGAGGCCCTGGCCGCCTTTTTATCCGCTTTGTCGCCGGACGTCTGCCGTCTCTCCTCTCCCACCAGGCCCCCGGCGTGTCCCGACGTAGCCTGTGTCGACGAGGAGCGGCTGGCGGTCGCCACCGCTATATTGGAGTCCCAGGGGCTGAACCCGATGATCCTGAACGCCTACGAGGGAGACGATTTCACCAGGACCGGTGACGCCAGGGAAGGGTTACTCTCCATAATGTCGGTCCACCCCATGAAGGAGGCGGCAGTAGCCCGTTTCCTGAGGGAAGAGGGTGACGATATGGCCATCGTCGAGGAGATGGTCGCCAGTGGAGACGTGACCCGGACGTCGTGGCGAGGGGACGTCTTCTACGCCAGGAACCTCCGGAAGGCAAATAGAGAGGGAGGTCGCTGATGTCCAAGTTCTCCAGGTCCGTCATGGACCGAGCGGTCTACGGTCCGCTTGCCTCCCAGCCCAAGGATCGGTCGGTCATGTTGGGGAGCCTTTTCGGCGAGGACATCGCTCTGGTGGACACAGGGTCGTCCCTCCTGGCCTCCCACGTGGACCCCATCGTCGGTGCGGCCGAGGGCTTGGGGCGGCTGGCGATCCACGTGGCCTGCAATGACCTGGCCGCCAGCGGGGTCAGGCCTAGATGGGCCCAGATACTGGTGCTGACCCCTGTCGGCGGCGATGACTTGCTCAAAAAGGTTATGGAGGAGGCTGTGGCTGCGGCCAAGGGTATATCGGTCACAATAATAGGCGGTCACAGTGGCTACACCGCCGCCCTTTCCAGGACTCTCGCCGCGGTGACAGCCATGGGTATCGCCCAGGACCGAGTCATCCCCACCGGCGGAGCCAAGGAGGGCGATGTGGTCTGCATAACCAGAGGCGTCGGCCTCGAGGGGACCGCCATCCTAGCCTGGGACTACCGGGAAAAATGTCGGTCCCTGGGCCTTTCCGATTCGGATATCTCCGAGGCGAGGGCCCTTGCGGACGAGCTGTCGGTGGTCAAAGAGGCTCTGAAACTCGCCTCCCTCGGTGCGACCGCCATGCACGATCCCACCAGGGGAGGGGTGCTGGAGGCCATGGCGGAGATGGCCCATGGAGCTGATCTCTCCTTTAGGATAGATCAGGCCTCCCTTCCCGTTCCCGTCGTGGTGGAGCGTTTTTCACTGGCCTTCGGTTTCGACCCTATGAGGATGATCTCCTCCGGGGCGCTGGTGGTGACGTTGCCTCAGGACATTCTTGAACGAGCCAGGGCCGAGCTCCAGGGCATAGTTTCCCTCTACCCTGTCGGCGTGGTAGAACCCGGCGTCGGAGTGAGGTTAACGTCCGATCTGGGAGAGAGGCTGTTTGAATCCCCGGAGCCCGACTTCGACGAGCTTGCCAGGCTTCAGGTAGATCTGGGATCCCCTGAGGGGACATAGGCTATCTCTAAAACTTACGTTAGAACTCCCTCGGAGAGACCGTTCCGACGAAGCCCCCCTTGCTTTCGGAGAAGGGGGGCTTTAAAATGGAACTGAGCAAACAAACGTTTGACCGAGGAGGTAGTCATGACGATGGACAGTTCAATGGATGTGCTTATAGAGGCAGGCAAGGAGCTTTTCTCCACAAAGGGCTACATGGGGACGTCGGTAAGGGAGATAGCCAGAGCGGCAGGGACCAACGTGTCAATGATCTCCTACTACTTTGGGGGCAAGGAGGGGCTTTACCGGGAGATCCTGGGAGGGCTCGTCTCGGAGGTGAAGGGGCTTTTCGACGATCCGTCGGTGGGACTGTTGTCGCCGATGGAAAGGGTGGCCCACTATGCTAGGTCGGTGTCCAAGGTCCACGACGAGAACCCCTGCCTGGCCAGGATACTGCACCACGAGATGAACTCTCCAAGCCCTATGCTGGAGGAGCTTCAGAGGGAGGTCTTTCCCAGGGTGTTCGGTTTTTTGGTAAAGGCGTTTAAGGACGGTATAGGTCAGGGGGTCTTTCGGGACGACGTGGACCCCAAGGTAATGAGCTACTGTCTGGCCTCGATGGTCAACTTCTACCGTTTTCAGAGGGACCTGGTGCGGAGCTTCAGCCCTAACCTGGTGGAGGAAGGATCTGACTTCTCTGAGAAGGTCCTCAAGGTGTTTTTTAGGGGGGTTATGGCTTGAGGATAAAGAGGATTTTGTGGTTACTTCCGGTAATGGCAGGGGTGGCTGCGGTGATCTTCGCCGCAAAGCTTCGAGAGGATCCTCCCTCGGTGGTCCTGGACGGAGAGATAAGCGTCCCAGTCAGGGTCGCAAAGGTCCGGCGTTACGATGGAACTCCTTGGATATCGGGCTACGGGGTTGTGTCTCCCTCCAGGGTATGGCACGGAGTGGCGGACGTCTCCGGCAGGGTCGCCTACGTCAACCCCCGTCTGAAAGAGGGCGAGCTGGTGTCCGAGGGCGAGGTCATGGTTAAAGTCGACGACCAGGTGTATCAGCTGGCGGTGGATCAGCAGGAATCGGCGCTGAACCAGGCCAAGTGGGAACTCCAAAGCTTGGGTGTCCAGGAGCGTCATGAGAGGGAGTCACTATCCATAGCTAAAAAGTCCCTCGCCCTGTATCAGAAGGACCTGGAACGCTACAGGGGACTCCTGAAAAAAGATTCAACCAGCCAGTCGGAGGTGGACAGGCTCGAGAGGCTCTACCTTGGCGAGAGGCAGAAGGTCCAGACCCTCGAGTCGGCCCTGGCCCTCATGCCCAGCAGGGTGGAGACCCTGAAGGCCAAGATGGCGTCCCTTGAGGCCGCTCTCTCAAAGGCGAAGCTGGACCTGGCCCACTGCGTGATGTCCGCTCCTTTCGACGGAAGGGTGGCGGGGGTGGCGGTGGAGGGATCCCAGTTCGTCCCCCAGGGACGGGAGCTCCTGAGGGTCGAGGACGTGGCGTCTCTGGAGATTCCGGTCAAGATAGGCCTGGATCGGATGGAGGTCCTCGGCCTGTCCGACAAGGGGATCGTCGAGGCAGACGTGATATTTCAGGGGCGGGATGGCAGTTTCAACTGGAAGGGACATCTCGATCGAGGATCTCATGCGGTGGACCCCTTAACCAGAACGATCGGCCTGATAATTCGGGTCGACGACGTCACATCGAAAGAGGGGTTGGAGTTGGTTCCCGGGATAACCTGTAACGTCAGGATATTCTGTCCCTCCTCCTCCGTGGTGATGGAGATACCGAAGGAGTCGGTCAGGGACGGTATGGTCTACGTGGTGGACTCGAACTCCCGTCTCGAGTACAGAGATGTGAGGATGCACCGAGCGGAGGGCGAGGGAGCGTTGGTTCTCTCCGGCCTGACGGAGGGGGAGACGGTGGTGATCTCCGAGCTAGAGGCCCCTGTGCCTGGGATGAAGCTTAAGCCCTTTGATCTGGAGGATGGGCGAAGATGATCCGCTTCTTCCTTCGACATCCCACGTCGGCAAACCTGATGATGGCGATTTTCATGATATTGGGGATGATGGCTTTGCCGGAGCTAAGGAGGGAGACATTCGTTGACTTCCTGCCAAAACGGGTCTCCGTCACTGTGGCCTACCCTGGTGCGACCGCCGACGAGGTGGATGAGTCGGTCGTCCAGCTCGTCGAGGACGCCATATCGTCGGTTAGGTACGTCCGGGAGGTGAGGTCCGAGTCCAGGGACGGTCTGGGGATCGTCACGGCGGAGATGGAGCCCGACTGGGACAGCTCGGTATTTTTAAACGACATCAAGACCGAGGTCGAGGCCATCGACGACCTGCCCGAGGACGCCGAAAAGCCCGTCGTCAGGCTTTTAGGGCAGACCAAGCCGGTGGTCTCCCTGGCTGTGACCGGTCCGATGGAGCCGTCGGTGCTGAGGGCCTATAGCAGGAGGATAAGGGACGAAATAAGGGCTCTGCCCGGGGTGTCTCAGGCCCAGCTTTCGGGCTTCTCCGATCGACAGTACCAGGTTATGGTGTCCCTTCCCCTGCTAAGGCAGCACGGCCTGACCGTGGGAGACGTGGTCAGATCGGTGGGATCTCAGAACGTGGACCTTCCGGTGGGCTTTATAGAGTCCTCCGCCAGAAAGATCTCCCTCAGGGTCGCAGAGAGGCGCAGGAGCAAAGAGGCCCTTGATTCCATGGTGATATCCGAGGGACCGGACGGGGGACGGATCCTCCTGGGGGACGTTGCTGATGTCCTGGACGATTTCGAGGTGGAGGAGGATAAAATACTCTTCGACGGCGAAAGGGCCGCCTTTATAGTCGTCAGCAAGACCGACACCGAGGATTCTCTGAGGGTGTTGGATGAGATCAAGGGATACCTGAAGGGCAAGACTCCCCAACTGCCCCCTGGGGTCTCTATCAGCCTGACCGATGACTACACGACCATCGTCAGGGACAGATTGGATATGCTACTAAAAAACGGTTTCCAGGGCTTCCTCCTGGTTTTTACAACGCTGTTTTTGTTTTTCAACGGCAGGTACTCCCTGTGGGTCGCCATGGGGTTGCCTGTGTCTTTTCTTGGCGCTCTGTTCCTTTTTCCGATACTTGGTCAGACCCTCAACATGGTGTCCATGGTGGCCCTTCTTATGGGGCTTGGGTTGGTGATGGACGACGCCATAGTGATCTCGGAGAATATCGCCAAGCACCTCGCCATGGGCAAGAGGCCTCTAGATGCAGCCGCCGACGGCCTCAAAGAGGTTTGGACCGGGGTCCTTTCGTCCTTTTTGACCACAGCTGCGGTTTTCGTGCCTCTTTTGACAATACAGGGGCAGATGGGCAGGGTGTTTCAGCCCATACCGGTGGTGCTTCTCTCCGTCCTGGCGGTCAGCCTGGTGGAGGCTTTTTTCATACTGCCCCATCACCTGGCCCACTCAAAGGATAGAGTTGGGTTTACGGATAAATACAGAGAGAAGGTTAACCTCGGCATGGTCTACGTCAGGGATCGGTGGGTCATGAGGGTCGTAGACAGGGCGGTGGACAACCGCTACTGGACCCTGGGCCTGACGGTGTTCCTCCTGCTGGGCTCTCTCGCCCTGGTCATAGGGGGAGTAGTTAAGGTCCAGGCCTTCGCCGACATGGACGGAGACGTCCTCGAGGCCAGAATAACGATGCCCCAGGGAACCTCCCTGTCCCAGACCGAGATGGCTGTTGATTTTATCGTAGAGGCGTCCAAGTCCATGGACCTATCGGACATGGTTACCCATAGGGCGGTGGAATACGGGATACACCGGGGCCTGGACGAGAGGGGGTCCCACGTTGCAACCGTCAAGGTCAACCTGATACCTGCGGATAAGCGTGGCTTCACCGTGGATCAGCTGGTGGACTCCTGGAGCTCCGCTGTGGGTCAGATACCGGGGGTCCTGTCCCTGACCTTCGCCGAGCCGACTTTAGGGCCTCAGGGAAGGGCCATAGAGATCCGCCTTAAGGGGGCCGACCTCGGAAGGCTCAAAGATGCCTCTATCGACCTCCGTCGCTGGCTTGAGGGGATTCGTGGCGTGAGAGACCTGGACGACGACATGAAGCCCGGAAGGCCTGAGATAGTGCTAAAACCCCTTCCTGGAGTCTTGGCCATGGGTCTTCCCTCCGGCGAGATCGCTAGGCAGGTCAGAAGGGCCTTTTACGGCGAGGTGGTGGACTCGTTCCAGGTGGGGGCGGAGGGGTTCGAGGTCAACGTCAAGCTCAGCGATAAGGACGTGGAGGACGTTCGCAGCCTGATGGATCTCCCTGTGGCCCTCCCCGGTGGGGCTGATGCCCCTCTCGGCAGCCTGGTATCGCTGGAATACGAGAGGCCATGGAGCAGAATACACAGGCTGAACGGGGTCAAGACCGTGACGGTCGTGGGTGACGTGAACACAGCACTGGGCAACACCGCCGACATACTCACCTATATGAGACAGATCTATCTGCCCGAGTTTGAGCGAAAATATCCAGACCTGTCCATGACCCTGGACGGAGAGGCAGGAGAGATGGGGGAGACCCAGGCGTCCATGAAGAGGGCCCTTCTGCTGGGAGTGCTCGGCATATTCGTCCTGCTGTGTTTCCAGTTCAGAAGCTACATAGAGCCTCTGGTGGTGCTTCTTGCCATCCCCTTCGCCTTTATAGGCGTGATCTCAGGGGCGCTGATAATGAACATACCTCTGAGCATGCCCGGGATAATGGGGTTCGTCTCCCTCGCCGGTGTGGTGGTGAACAACTCGATACTGCTGGTGGAGTTCATAAGGATGGGGATGGAGCAGGGGCTTTCGGTCGTCCAGGCGGCTAAGGGGGCCAGCGGTGACAGGTTCAGGGCCATATTCCTGACGACTATGACCACCGTGGCGGGAATGGTCCCTCTGATGTTCGAACGAAACCTTCAGGCCCAGGTGCTGATCCCTCTGGCTGTGAGCGTCGTCTTCGGCCTCATAGGAGCAACCCTTTTGGTGCTGGTGGTCCTTCCGTCCCTCTACGCCATAATGGACGACAGAGGGTGGGTCAGGCCAATAGAGAAATAAAAAGACAGTGGAGCCGATTCAAAGTCCGGCTCCACTGTCTTTAGGGCATCTCTAAAAACGCTGATCCTCGGAGAGATCGCTCCGACGAAGCCCATTTGAGCCCGTATTTTCGACATGCCGTAGTGTAGTACGAATGGGGTGACAGGACGTCGCCCCAAGCCGAGGGGGCACAGGACGTGCCCTCCGAGGCGGTTTGTACGGAACAGGCAAGTCGAAAATACGTTTGGGCGAAACAGGGCGTAGGCGGAGCGGTCTCTCCGAGGGACTCAAGTGTGAGTTTTTAGAGATCCCCTTTACTCTAAGATCTCACCTGAGGGACAATACTTCCCTTTTTCTTGAGCTTGAAGTACTCCACCGCTTTCTCCATATCGTTGCTGAGGGCCACAAGGTCCTCCGCCGAGCGGGCCATAAGGTCGAAGGCAGCTCCCGCCTCGGTCATTCCGTTGGTGATCGATTTGAGTGCGTCGGCTATCTGCTTGGTGTTTGTCGATATGTTATCCACCCCTGACGCCATCTCCTCGGTGCTGGCGGACTGTTCCTCCGCAGCTGCGGCTATGGACTGGACGTTTTCGGTTATGGAGCTCATCTTCTCCACCACCAGGCCGAACGCCTCTTTTGTCTGGTCGGTGCGATTTACGAGGTCCTCTATAAGGCTGGAGGACCTTTCCTGGTCCTTTGCGGCGGCCTTGGTCCTGTTTATGATCTCCTCTATGAGGGTTCCCACGTTTTGGGCGGCCCTGTTGCTCTCCTCCGCCAGCTTTCTCACTTCCTCAGCCACGACGGCGAAGCCTCTGCCGTGTTCCCCTGCCCTGGCCGCTTCAATGGCCGCGTTGAGGGCTAAGAGGTTGGTCTGATCCGCTATGGTGGTTATGGCTGTGACGAACTGGCCTATAGAGTCCACCGACGAGTCCAGGCTCTTTATGGCCTCTCCCACCTGATGCTCTGAACGGGAGACCTCCTTTATGACATCCACCATGGCCTCAAGGGCCTTGCTACCGTTTTCCGCCTCCTGGGAGGATATCTCCGCCGACTCTCCGACGTGGACGGCGTTCAACGCCCCTGACTGGGAACCCTCGGCTACCTCCGCCAGGTTTAGGCTTGTCTGTTCCACCGTGGACGCCGTGTCCTGGGCCATCTCGTTTCCCCTAACCGTCATCGCCAGCACCTGTTCCGCAGTGGCGTTGGCCTCCTCTATGGCGGCGTTGACGTCTTGGGACCTGTCGAGCACCGTCTTTGCGCTGTCGCTTATGGTCGTCATCGCCGATGAGACCTGTTCGGTCATGGAATCTATGGCGTTCCTAAGCTCCACCATTTCCTTCATGGAGGATCGGTCGTCTATGGAGACGTTGAGGTCTCCTGTGGCTATCTGTTTCATGGCGGAAACAGCCTTCTCCACGGGCCTGGCGATGCTTTTCGCTATGAAGAAGGATATCACCGCGATCAGGATTATGAGCCCCGCTGTGATCATGAGGATTGTGTTTCTCATTTTGACGACTGGGACGACAAACTCGTCCTGATAGGCCGACGTAAACACCAGCCAGCCCGTCATAGGAGCGGGGCAGAAGGCCGCCAGCTTGTCCTTTCCCTCGAAGGGGTAGCGGTCAACGCCCCTGGCTCCCGACATGGCCTTTTTGACTATATCCGCCAGGACCTTGGGTATGAGCTTGCTT
This sequence comes from Dethiosulfovibrio salsuginis, assembly GCF_900177735.1. NCBI lineage: Bacteria > Thermotogati > Synergistota > Synergistia > Synergistales > Dethiosulfovibrionaceae > Dethiosulfovibrio > Dethiosulfovibrio salsuginis. The sequence goes on from NZ_FXBB01000008.1 coordinate 59,966, forward strand.
TCCTTGGAGGTGTCCAGAGTTCCCTGGAAGTCGTCGTTAGGGTGAATGACGACGATTCCCCTTTTGTCCAAAACGAAAACGTAACCTGTCTCCCCCCACTCAAAGTCGGCCATGGCGGATCTCAGGTCGTTGAGGGGGATTCGTCCGCAGAGGAGTGCCCCTGGCTTTGACGCTCCGTCGGTAAAGACAGGGGTGGCCACAACCACCACCATCTCCCCTGTCTTTTGGGATCTTATAGGATCGCTGAGGACCGGCTTACCTGAGGAGAACGCCTGTTTTATATAGGCCCGATTTCCAAGGTCCAGTACGGTGCCGTCCATATAACGGGCGTTACCGTTGGGCTCTACGATCCACAGTTCCTGTATCCCTGTGGTCGAGACGTTCAGGCTCTCTAGGTAGGCCTTTTGCCTATCCCAGTCGAGAGAGCGAATCTCCGGGGCCGACGACATCAGGGCAACCGCCCTCATCTCCGCTTTTACGTAGCTGTCCACCATCTTGCTGATCGCATCGGTCAGGGCGATGCCCTCTTTCTCCGCTGCCACAGTCAGTGCGATGCCTGAGCGGTTTATAGCTATCAGGCCCAACGTTCCAAGCCCTAAAAGACCTACCATCACGAATACCGCTATGAGCCTTCCTTTAAGAGTCTTCATTTATTCCCCTCCCCAGTTTTTATCACCCTATACTCTAACATTGTACATGAACAGGGCGCCAGTATCTACGGAGGGGATAGGATTATTATGTATGGGCTTTTCAGATCGAGTTTGTCGGGTTTTTTATCCCTCTAGCGGCTGAGGTATTTTGCGATAGCTGGAACGGTTATGAGAACCAAGGTTATCCTTGAGACGTGAAACATGAGGGCTAAAGGGGCGTTGGCCTCGCTCTCGGTGGCCGCTAGCCCCAGCCCTGACAGTCCTCCAGGGGATGCAGCAAAGAGGGAGGTAAGTATGTCCATACCGAAAAAACGGGATAATATCAGTGCTACCGTGACTCCCAGCCCGAGCATGACCACCGAGTAGCCTAATGCTACGGGGATCATAGAGGGAAGAGCCTTTACCGAGCTCACGTCGGAGTTAAAGACGATGGCTCCGGCAACTAAAAGCTGGGATACCACGCTGAGCCAGCGGCTTCCCTCCATTCCCGGCAGAAAGGCGATTTTTACCGCCAGACCTGCTATCATGCCGCCGACCATTATGCCCGACGGTATTCTCATCGCGTGTCCTAAAAAGCCGCCTAATCCGACCGCCATCCATATTATCGTCATATGGCTCAATATTTAACCTCTCCCCTTAAAGACAGGGGACCCCCGTCTAGGGGATCCCCGTTACATCTCTCTCAGGCCTGGTGGGCCTTCTGACGGATGGCGCGGTATTTCTCGATGATCTCTTTTCTCCAAAGAACACAGGCGGAGAGCAGGAGATATGCGACGACGAAGTTGAACGCGTTCAAAAAAACCCCTCCTTTTTAACCTCGGCTTTCAAGGTTACAGTATAGCACAGCGATTTAGTCTTTTGTCATCATGTTCAGCGTGGCTCTGGCCATGGTCTCTATGCTCTCTATGGAGATATGCTCCTCGGTGGAGTGAGCCCTTTGATAGCCTATCCCAAGGTTTACCGCAGGTAGCCCTTTGTAGTTGAGGACGTTGGCGTCGCTCCCCCCCCCTGTGGAGGTGACCTTAGGGGTAAGCCCTATTTCCCCGAGAGCTCTGGAGGCCTCTAGGACGACGGGAGATTCTTTGCTCAGTGAGAATCCAGGGTACTTATCGTCGATTTTCTCCTCCAGGCTGGCTCCGTAATCGGCGACCGCCTTTTTCATGGTGCTCCTCATGTGGTTGAGCTGGTCTTTGAGCTTGCCTTCGTTCAGCGACCTGGCCTCCGCCTTTATCTCCACCCTATCGCATACCACGTTTGTGGCGTGTCCCCCTCTTATGGCCCCTACGTTGGCGGTGGTCTCCTCGTCGATTCGGCCTATTTTCATCGAGGATATGCCTCGAGAGGCGGCTTGGATGGCGTTGACCCCTTTTTCCGGGGCCACCCCGGCGTGGGCGGCTACGCCTATTACGTTCCACGTCAGCGCCGTGGCAAAAGGTGCGGTCGCTATGATAGCTCCTGGGGCGGTAGAGCTGTCCAGGACGAAGGCCATCGACGATTTGAGGCTCGATGTGTCCAGGGCTTTAGAGCCCCATATGCCGTTTTCCTCGGACACGGTGAATATTATCTCAAGCCCAGGGTGGGGTAGGTCCTTTTCGACCACCGTCCTGAGGGCCTCCATAATTATGGCGATGCCCGCCCTGTCGTCCGCCCCGAGGACGGTGGTGCCGTCGGAGAAGACCGAGTCACCTTTCACTATCGGCCTAGTGGGGTGGGGAAGGGGAACTGTGTCCATGTGGGCCATAAAGGCCTTCCAGTTTTCCATGCCCTCCGAAGGCGGAAGGGTGGCTATTATGTTGCCGTGATCGCTTCCGGTTTTTTCCGTCGTCTCGTCGACGGTGACCTGGAGGCCGAGTTTTTTGAGCTCCGGGATTAGAGCCTCCGCTACAGGACGCTCCTTTCCCGATGGAGCCATTATCTGAGCTAGTTCGATAAAGTTCTTGATCAATCTCTGATTGTCTATCATACCTAAAACCTCCCGGAAGTTTTTTACCCTATTATAGCTCAATTCTCAGGTTACCTTCGATGCTTTTAGGTTGTTAAGGCGTTTAAGGGGTTGATCTATGCTGACTATATATGGATCCATCGAGTTAAGATCGGTAATCCTGCGTAGCCTGACATTGGATCAAGTTTCCCTCAAATCTGGTATCATGACAGAAAGAGTGTGCTGTGGATTTAGGGTTTTTCACCGCCTAAAACGGCATATATAGTGGATAACCTTCTATCCAACGCTAATCCACATGGAAAAACACCGCTTATCCACAGACTTATCCACTATATCCACATTCACGGAGGAGAGTTTTTATGAAGAAAAAGACGCTAATTCCGGCCCTTGTGCTGGTGGCGCTCGTATCGTTGGGGACAGGAGCGACTATACTGCCCTGGGGAGGGGGATTCCTTAAAAAGGGGTTTGTCGAGGGGATAGGATCCCTTGGAGCGATCTCCGGCGATATAGGCACTATAGGAGGAAATCCCATAAGAGGCTACGATATAGGCGACCTGTCTCTGAACGACCTTGAGGGTAATTTGATCCTTAAGGCCTCTAAGGTCGGTTTTTCCCTCGACTTGAGGGCTTTGCTCTCGAAGAAGGTTCGACTCGATAGGGTTTACGTCGAGGAGGCTGTCCTTGACGAAGGCAGGCTGGCCGACCTGATTCCGTCGGAGCGGACTGACGGAACGGTGGAGGTCGAGGTAGGGGAAATCGCCCTTTCCGATATCTCCGCCCTAAACGGCCAATGGTCCCTCCTATCCGCCGCTGTATCTCAGGACAGCGGCCTATGGTCTGGGACCTTTTCGTCGAAGGTTAAAGGCACTCCTGTGGAGGGCGACATAAAGGTCAAGGTTGAGGAGGGCCGGGTATCCCTCCTGTCCGCCTCGGTATTAGGACTTGGAGGGGAGGCACAGATGTCCGGTCCCCTCCATCCCTCTTTGGGGCTCGTCGGTAGCCTGAAAGGGCTGTCCATAGGGGATATCTCTGGATTGTTTTCCTCTAAACCAGTAGCCCACGGCACGGTGGGGCTGGACTTTCGGCTTTCTGGAACTATGGATAACCCCGTTGGACTGGGAGATATAGTCCTGGAGAACGGTGGCGTAGGCCGTTTTGAGGTCCCTGGGCTGAAGGGAAACTGGAGCTACGGAAACTCTAAGCTCGTTTTATCCAACTGGCGAGGGTCCGCTTCCGGTACCACCATATCCGGCGACATGGCTTTGACCATAGGTGGGGTGATGGCCCTGTCCGCCGCACTGGAGGCCGCCGATCTCGATCTAAAGTCTCTGTTCGGAGACGATCCCAGGGCTAAAGACCTATCGGGCAATATAGGTGCCCTGTCTTTAGAGCTAAAGGGGCCTGTAGATCGGCTGGACGCTCGGTTTTCCCTTGAGAAGGGAGACATACTCTACGATGGAATGAAAATCTCCGCCCTGGAGGGCAGGGGGGACATGAAAGCGGGGGCTCTGGCTCTCGACCTGTCCGCCTCGGTTTTAGGGGGAACCGCCGGGGTTAAAGGTCAGGTGAACGTAGCTAAAAACGACTTAGCCCTGACAGTAGCCTTTAGAAACGTCGACGCCGATGGGCTCTTGGCCTTCGCAGGTGTGAAGGATCAGGGCCTCAGCGGTGCTTTGAACGGCGACTTTAAAGTTACGGGGAAAATCGTCGATCCTCAGATCTCCGGCTCGGTGGCGTCGCCCTCCTTAAAGGGCTATGGAGTGGTTCTGGTTTCGCCGGAAGGCTCTTTTCGCTACCGAAACGGTCAGGTGGAGATCTCAAAGCTCTCCGTAAATATAGGCAAAGGGAGGATCTCGGGGAAAGGGACCGTTAAGGTCGACGGCATGGCGGTCTCTCTTAAGGGAGATCTTGCCGGTATTACCGGTGAAGGCCTCACAGCGGCGTTCCCCGATTTGGCGGGACTGGGGCTGTCAGGGGCTCTGGGAGGGTCCTGGAGCTATTCCTCCAGAGGATCGGGCTTTGGTACCTTCAATCTGGGGCTTTCCTCCCAGTCCTTCTCTCTGGCTGAGGCCTTCCCTCTGAAAAACCTTTCCGCACAGGCCCTGATCGACGGGAAAAAGGTTGAGGTAAAAAAGCTCTCCGCAGGGCTTTACGGCGGTTCTCTCTCTCTTTCTGGGGTGGCTCCTCTGGCCGACTCAGGGGCTATGAGCTTCAAAGGCACGCTCGCCTCCGTCGACGGTGCTCAGTTGATGAAGGCGGTAGGGACCGAGGGAAGCGGGAGGATCGATGGATCCTTTCAGCTTTCAGGATCTACCTCTAAACCTCATCTCGATCTGGATATAGGCTCTCAGAAGCTCCAGCTATCGGGACTCGCACTGGACGGTCTGAGATTTACCCTCAAAACCGAGAAGGACCGTCTTGTTTCCTCCCTAAAAGGGTCTTTGGCAGGTGTCCCTCTGACCGGGGGAGGCTGGGTAAGGCTGCCATCGGGCAAGGATAAAGGGGCTGTCGATCTGGAGGCCTCGGTGGACGGGCTGGATATAAAGAGCCTTCTCCCTAAAGGCGTCGAGATCGGTGGAAACGTCTCCACTAAGCTACATCTACTAGGACCTCTGGGCAAGACGAAGCTATACGCCAAAGGCTCCGCCCCTAGGTTACAGGTGGGAAATACGGCGTTTATGGGAGTCGAGCTAGGGGGCTATCTCGGCCAGGGTGACGTGATATCCTTCGATGGATCCAGCCAGTTCGGCGACCGGCGGATCAACGTTTCCTGTGACCTAAAACCCTCCGAGAAAGGGTGGAGTCTGGGCTTTAACGCCCACGGGAAGGACGTCAACCTCTATTCTCTGGCCTCCGGCCTGGAGGGAGTAGTGGAAGGCAGAGTAGACGTAGTTATGAAAGGCAGCTGGACCGGTGGGGCCCTGTCCGCCTCGGGAAAGGTCGCATCAAAGGAGCTCACCTCCAGTGGGGTAAAGATAAAGTCGGTCTCCCTCCCGATCACAGTAAAGGGGACCTCTCTTGCGGTAAAAGGGGGCAAGGCGGTCCTCTACGGAGGACCGGGAACCCTCAATCTGGACGTAGATCTGACGAAGAACACCTGGAAAGGCAGGGCGGAGGTCAAAAGCGCGGACCTCAAACCTCTGGTCGCCGACGCAGCCTCCCTTCCGGGGACGGTCTCAGGGACCATCGACCTCAGGCTCGATATGTCCGGCGTAGCGGGAAGGGCTTTTCTGGTCGACATAACCGGATTTTTAAAGGGAAGATCTATCGAGTTCTCCGGGTTTGAGGTCCTGAAGGGGGTCACCAAAGGCAAGCCCTTCAGGGTCAGAGATCTGTCGGCCAACTTTAACCTCGACGGTCAGGAGCTCTACATCCTTCCAGGCAGCAGGGCCTCCGCCTGGCCGGGAGACGAGGTGTATCGCTACCTTGAGGCCAGTGGCTCCATTAGGAGCGCTTCGCCTCAACAGAAGCAGGATCCTCTGGACCTGTCCTGCGGAGGGGAGGTTAACCTCAACGCCTTCAACGCTTTTCTCGGTGCCATGAGAACCCTGTTTAAGGCCAATATCCTGGAGGGGATCAAAGACCCCCGGGTTCTGGCGACGGACCTGCTGTCGGGGATAATAGGGGGATACTCATCTCAGGAGTTCAGGGATATAAGCCTCCACGTAGGTGGCAGTCCGGAAAATCCCGTTATATCCAAGCTTAAGATAAGCGATAAGCAGGGGTTGGGCATAGGAGGAGATGGTATGCCCTCCTCCCCTGGAGAGCCTAAAATAAGGATAAAGATAGACATTCCTACCGGCGAGGGCGGTGGCCAGGAGGTCGACGCTGGGGATCAGGTCAAGAAACAGCTTATGGAAGGCTTGCTAAAGCAGGTCGTAGGCGGGTCAGAGTAAAAAATAGCTAAAGGGAATCTCTAAAAACTCTAATCCTCGGAGAGATCGTTCCGACGGAGCCCATTTGAGCCCGTATACTCGACATGCCGCCTTTGAGTGCGAATGGGGCGACAGGACGTGCCCTCCGAGGCGGTTCGTACGAAACAGGCAGGTCGAGTATACGATTGGGCGAAACAGGGCGTAGGCGGAACGATCTCTCCGAGGGGACTCAAAAGTGAGTTTTTAGAGGTGCCCTAAAAAGAAAGCCCCTCGATCGAGGGGCTTTCTTCATGAGGCTGTATTATTTTTTGTCCGGCGAGACTGTCTCTTTCTCCGGTAGGAGAATGGTCACCTCGTACTGCTTATGGAGTTTCTCCACGTATTCCTGGAGGACATCTCTCTGTTTTTTCTGGAGAAGCTGCTGTCTGAGGTCCTCTTTAACCTCATCAATGGATCTGGTGGACTGGTCTTTTTTATCGGTTACCTTGACGATATGGTATCCGAACTGGGTCTTGACCGGTGCGCTTATATCCCCGACCTTTGTAGAGAAGGCCACCTCGTCGAACTCGGGAACCATCTGGCCTTTGGTGAAGAAGCCCAGGTTGCCGCCGTCGGCTTTGGAGGGACAGTCGGACCTGTTTTTGGCTGCGTCCTCGAAGGAGACCTTGCCCGCCAGGATGTCCTTCCTGAGGGTTACTAGGTCCTTCTGGGCTTTCTTCCACAGGTCGTTTCCGGCGTCTTTGGAGACCTGGATCAGTATGTGGCTGGCCTTGACCGACTCGGGGACCACGAAGGCCGCCTTATGCTCGTCGTAGAAGGCCTGAACCTCGCTGTCGTCGACCTTTACGGTGGAGAGGATCTTCTCCATCGCCATAGCTGCCAGGACCCTTTTCTCCAGCTGGGCCATGGTCTCTTTGTACTTCTCCGTCTCGGTGAGCTTGTTGTCCCTGCCCCACAGATAGAACAGAACTGAGTCGGACATATCCTCCACTAGGGCCCTTTTACCCTCTGGAGAGCTGAAATAGGCCCTCTGGTCGGGCTGAGCTGTGGCCATTACCTCGTCTACGTCCGCCTGGGTGACTACCTGATCCCCTATCTTCGCTAGGACCTCGTCGGAATTGGCTTTCTGTGCGTAGGCAGCCCCTGATAGGGACATGGCCATTAGGATGGCTATAATCGTCTTTCTTTTCATTTTTGTGACCTCCAAACTTAGATATTCTCGTCCGAGGAACACTTATACCAGAAAAGCTCTCTTTGATCCATAGGTACATCTACCGAAAAGCCCCTGTTTTCCTTGACGCTTCCTTATCGCCGCTGATATGCTCAACGGAGGAGGTGGTTTTTTTGATACAGATGGTATCCATCCAATGGGAGGAGTTCCATATAGCCTTTTCTCACGTCTTTCGTGAGGTTGACAGGTTTCTTGGGGGGTCTATCGACGACACCCTTTCGGTCCGCCGTCCTGACTGGTGCCTGAGGATCGATCACGATCGAGGTTTTATTATCTTCGACTATCAGGGGTCTCTCAGGCCGGAGGGAATATCCCTGCCTAAAAAACCCTATCTCTTTAAGATAGAGGGGTGTCCTTATTTAATTTGACACCGCTCTCTCTGTTAGGTATTATTAAAAAATAAATCTTCGGAAAGTGGTGGAGCTATGGCCATAACAGAACGCATTGAGGACTATCTTGAGACGGTACTGGAGATCGAGCTGGAGGGTGGTGTGCCATCGGTCACCGAGCTTGCCTCCCGTCTGGGAGTGCGTAAGGCCACCGTGGTGGTGGCGGTCAGAAAGATGGTCGAGCTTGGGCTTTTGGACCATCAGAGATACGGAAAGATCGAGCTCACCAGGGACGGTAGGGAGAAGGCCCTTGAGACCTACAGACGTCACCAGCACATGACGTTCCTGTTCTCCCAGCTTCTGGGCCTCGATGACTCGGTGGCCGAGGAGATGGCCTGTGCCGCCGAACACTCTCTTGACCCAGCCTCGGAGCGTCGTCTCGCCGCTTTCGTCGATTTCTGCTGTCGCTCCAGGACGGAGAAAAAAGAGTGGATCGTCGCTATGGACCGGTTTGTCTCCGACCCAGAACAGCTTTCAATCCCTCTGACTATGTTGTTGCCTCGTCAGGAAGCGAAGGTGCTGAGGCTCACCACCACAGGGAAGCCTAGAAGGCTGGGACTAACGGAAAAAGGCCTGGTCCCGGGGCAGACGGTCAAGAGAACCGACGACGGCAGAGGAAGAGACGTTCAGATCTCCCTGGATGGGAAGGAGGAAACCCTCTCCAACCTAGATGCCCTGTCCATATGGGTCCTCCCTGTGGAGGAGAACGTTGGATAGGCTGTCCATTAAGGGGCTGACCAAGACCTTCGGCCCCTTTGTAGCGGTGGACGACATATCGGTGGACATAAAGGGAGGGACTATTCACGCCGTAGTAGGAGAAAACGGAGCGGGAAAGTCCACGATAATGAAGTGCATATACGGTATACACCACCCCGATCGAGGGGAGATATCCATGGACGGGAAGCCCCTTTACATAAGGTCTCCCAGAGACGCTATGGCCTCGGGAATAGGGATGGTTCATCAGCACTTCATGTTAGTTCCGTCGATGTCGGTCTGTAGGAACGTGGTCTTAGGTGACGAGCCTGTGAAGGGACTGGCTTTCGACCTGAACAGGGCGAGGTCCGAGGTCTTCCGTCTTATAGAGCTCTACGGCCTGGATATCTCCCCAGACGTCCCGGTAGGAACCTTGCCAGTAGGCCTTCAGCAACAGGTAGAGATTCTAAAGCTGCTTTACCGTCAGGCGGAGGTTCTGATCTTCGACGAACCTACGGCGGTGTTGTCCCCTAAGGAGGTCGGTCGGCTTTTCGAGACACTCAGAGGGTTTAAAGATGCCGGTAAAACGGTCATCTTCATCGCCCACAACCTAGGGGAGGTCCTGGATATCTCCGACAATATCTCGGTTATGAGAAAAGGCAGCCTCATAGATACCAGACCGGCGTCGGAGCTCGATAAGTCCTCTCTGGCTGAGCTAATGGTAGGTCGGGCTATAAACCTGCCCTCCGTCACCGATGGGCCGGTTCTCTCCAAAACTCCCCTTCTTGAGCTGTCCGGTATCTCCGTAGCCGGTGACTCGAGGCCCCTTCTGGACGACGTCAGTCTCAAGATCCACGGAGGAGAGGTCCTAGGGGTCGCCGGTATAACAGGCAACGGCCAGAGCGAGCTTGAGGAGGTCATATCGGGTCTCCGGGAATCGGACGGAACGGTCGTCATAGACGGAGTCGACCTGACCTCCAGCGATTCCCACAGACGGAGGGAGTCAGGTTTGGCCTATATCCCTGAGGATAGGCTGAAAACCGGTCTGGCTCCGCTGGCGAGCTTGGCGGATAACGGTCTCATGGGGTATCAGTATCAGGATCGTTTTAGAAATGGGCCGTTTCAAAACAGGGCGGAAAGCCTCTCCCACATCGACGGCATAATGGACAAATACGGCGTCGCTGCGGCCCACCGGGCGGTCCAGTCCGGGACCCTCTCCGGGGGAAATATGCAGAGGCTTGTCATGGGCAGGGAACTGGAGCACGACCCTAAGGTCCTGGTGGTATCCCAGCCCACCAGAGGGGTGGATATCGGAGGAGCGGAGGAGATACATCGCCACATACTGGACCTTCGATCCAGAGGCAGCGCGGTTCTCCTCATCTCCTCCGATCTGGAGGAGGTGCTCTCTTTGAGCGATAGGGTAGCGGTGATGTTCCGAGGGAAAATAGTCGCCCTGCTGTCCTCCAAGGAGGCGACCAGGGACAGAGTTGGCAGGATAATGCTTGAAGGAGAGGAGGGCGGCGACCTTGAATAGTTCACTCCGCCGATGGGCTCAGGAGCATCGGGATGGACTTATCGTCATGGGTTCCTTCGTGGCGAGCGTTTTCTTCGGAGGGGTCATTATCGCCCTCTTCGGGGCGAACCCCGTGGAGGCCTATAGGAGCATGTTTATCGGTGCCCTCGGGGATCAGGACGCCGTCCTCGCGACCCTGGCGAAATGGGTACCTCTGCTTTTGGCGACCTTCGCCATATCGGTGGCCTTTAACGGCGGGATGTGGAACATCGGCGCGGAGGGACAGCTATACGTAGGGGCCTTCGCCGCCGCCTGGATAGGCCTGACCTTTGGCGGGCTGCCTGGAATAGTCCTGATGCCTCTGGCCATAGTTGCTGGACTCGGTGCCGCCGCCACTTGGGCGTGGATTCCCGCCAAGCTCAACCTCGACGGAGGGCTTAACATAGTGGTCCTTACCATAATGCTCAACTCTCTGGGAACCCTGGCGACCCAGGCCCTCACCGTAGGCCCTTATGCGGGAAAAGAGGTAGCAGCAGGGGCCACCGACCGTATCCCCGAGGCCATGAGGTTCGCCAAGCTGACCGACTTCAGCAATCTAAACACCGGCATATTTCTGGCCGTCGGAGCGGTTGTCGTCGTCACCGTGCTGATGCTCTTCACCGTCAGGGGCTACGACTGGAAAATGTGCCGCCTCAACGGCAGGTTCGCCCGTTACGGAGGGGTGAACGTCCGAAAGGTGCAGATGTCGGCGATGCTGTTGTCCGGTGTCCTAGCCGGACTGGCGGGGGTGCTTTTGGTGATGGGAGACCAGTATCGTTTCCGCACCGCCATATCCCCGGGTTACACCTGGACCGGAATGATTTTAGCCATGATGGTGGCATACCATCCTGTCGGCGGTATAGGAGTTTCACTTATCTACGCTATAATGGAATCCGGGGCTCTGGAGATGGAGCTTCTGACCGATGTTCCGGTGGAGGTGGTCCAGATAGTTATGTGTCTGGCGGTGCTTTTCGTGGCCGCAGGGTTCTCCATCGCAAACCGGCTCGCGAGCCGTCTCAGGGAGGATTAGGACATGATGGAGTTCTTTCAGGCCACCGTTCGTATGGTGACACCTCTGATGCTCATAGCCTTAGGTGGAACCTGGACCCTTCAGACTGGCATACTGAACATAGGTCAAGAGGGTTGCCTCATACTGTCCTCTTTCTTCGCCGTCTTAGGTAACCATCTTTTCGGAAGCTGGGTAGCGGGAATAGCCTTCGCCATCTGTGCCGCTCTTGTCTACAACATGCTCTTTGCCCTGTTCTCCGTGACCCTTCGGTCCAATATATGGGTTATAGGGATGGCCCTCAACATAATGGGCAGCGCCCTTTCGGTCCTGTTCCTTAAGAGCTTCTTTCACGTAAAGGGCAGTTTTCGCAGCTCCAACATGGTCAGGATACCGGACGTCGAATTAGATTTTCTTCCCCCATGGGTGGACGGTCTCTCCATCATCGTCTGGATCGCCCTGTTTATCCTGGCGGTTATGGTCTACATGGACTCCAGAACCGTGACCGGCATGAGGCTGAAGGCCGCAGGGGAGAACGAAGAGGCCCTGGAGGCGGCGGGAGTTCAGGTCTGGCGGATCCGTTACGGCGTCATAGCCATAAACGCCGTCTTGGTCGGCTTGGCGGGGTCCTACCTCTCCACCTCCTATCTTCTTTCCTTCGTCAGGGGTATGAGCGCCGACAGAGGATGGATGGCGGTGGCGGCGGTCATATTCGGAAACGGAAGTCTAGGCTGGACCGCCTTCGCTGTGATCCTCTTCGGCATGGCTCAAGCTGGCGGTTTTCAGCTACAGGTCATGGGAGTTCCCAGCCACGTGGCTCTGATGCTCCCCTACGGCCTGGTGATAGTGGCACTCATAACCAGAGGAATCGGAAAGAGACGAATCTCGTAAACGGCATCTACCCCTTCCCAGGGGATACGAACTTACAAGGAGGAGTTTTTACGATGGGCAAGAGATTAGGACTTATGCTTTGTGCCGCCATGGTTCTTCTGGCGGGAACCGCCTTTGGAGGGGACAAGCTATCGGTGGCCCTTATCATCGAGGGACAGATGGGCGACGAGTCGTTCTACGACAGCGCCAACAGAGGGTTTGAGAAGGCCAAGGCGGAGCTGGGCATAGACGGAAGGGTCATAGAGTGCAACTACGACCCAGCAAACTACGTGCCCTACATGGCAACCGCCGCCAAGAGGTTCGACCTGGTCCTGTCGGTCGGTTTTGGCATGATGGACGCCGTGGCGGAGGTCGCCCCTAAGTTCCCCGACACCGACTTCGCCCAGTTCGACACCGTAGGTGAGGTGGGCCACGTCTCCTTCGTCGACTTCAAACAGAACGAGGGAAGCTTCCTTGTAGGGGCCCTGGCTGCCATGATGACCACCAGAGAGGGAGATCCCAGGGTCAACCCCGAGGCGGTTATCGGCATAGTCTGCGGTGAGGACATTCCGGTGATGTACAGCTTTATCGCCGGATACGAGCAGGGAGCGAAATACGTCAACCCCGACGTCAAGATCCTCAGGGGTTTTGTGGGCCGTTGGGACGATCCTGCTGGCGGCAAAGAGATGACCCTCAATCAGCATAAAAACGGCGCCGACGTGGTATACCAGGTCGCCGGAGGTACAGGAGAGGGAATCATCGCCGCCGCCAAAGAGGGGGGCTTCTACGCCATAGGCGTAGACTCACCTCAGGAGCACCTCGCCCCGGAAGCGGTTTTGACCTCCATGCTCAAGAGGCTGGATGTGGCCGTCTACGACCTCATCGAGGCCAAAAAGGAAGATCGCTATCAGAGAGGCACGGTCCTCAGATACGGTATCAAAGAGGGCGGAGTGGACCTCTCCTGGTCCGACAGCGCCCTTAAGCTGGTGCCTGAGGACGTCAGAGCTAAGCTGGAGGACCTTAAAAAAGAGGTCGTATCCGGTAATATCGAGGTCGCCGAGACAACAAAATAAGGCGATATAGAACAGGGAGAGCCCTAGGGCTCTCCCTGTCTTATATCGCTGCCCTCTGTGGGGTGGTGGGCGGTATCGCCCTGACCAACTCGCTTAAAAGGGGCAGATGATCCTTCGAGACAAAGGTCTTGGGGTCGAAGCCGTGAAGCTTACCGTCCTGTAGGAGGAAGGCCCTGTCGCAGAACCTCCTTATGAGCCGGAGGTCGTGGGTCACGAAAAGATATGCCGTGCCCAGCTCTCTCCTCAGGTCGTCCAGCAGGTCCAGGACTTGGGCCTGAATCACCATGTCCAGGGCGCTCACTGCCTCGTCCAGAAGGATCATGTCGGGTTTGGGGGCCAACGCCCTGGCGATACAGATCCTCTGAAGCTGACCGCCGCTGAAACGGCTGGGATACTTGCCCTTTTCCTTGGGGTCAAGGCCGACTTTGCGAAGCAGATCGTCTATTCGGTCCTCCAGGTCTTTCCCTCTTAGATCGGTGAAGTTCTTGAGGGGTTCCGCCAGTATGTCCCTGGCGGTCATCCTGGGGTTGCAGGAGTCCAGGCTGTTTTGAAAAACCACCTGAACCGCCCGTCTCGCCTTGGGGGATAGCTTCCCCCCGGTGATCCTCTCCCCCCTTATGGCGACCTCGCCCTGATCGGGCATCTCCACCCCCAGAAGGATCCTGCCCATAGTGCTCTTGCCCGATCCGCTGGGGCCGACCAGGCCCACGCACTCTCCTGACCCGATGGACAGATCTATTCCCCTGAGCACCGGAACGATCTCGCCTTTTTTGAAAAATCCTCCTCTGATATAGCTTTTAGTCACCCCCGAAAGGGTCACAACTGGGTTCATATCGCCGACATCCTTTCGGTTTCACCGCAGAGCCTGAAGTGGGTCGAGACCAGCTTGGCTGTGTAGTCTGAGGAGGGTTTTGAGAAGATCTCCTCTGTGGTGCCGGTCTCCAGGGCCTCTCCGTCCTTCATTACCATGATCCGGTCCGCCAGCTTGGCCAGTACCCCCAGGTCGTGGGTCACCAGTATCATTCCCATGTTTCTTTTTATCCTGAGGTCTTCCAGAAGGTTCAGTATTCTGGCTTGGTTTATGACGTCTAAGTCCGTTGTGGGCTCGTCGGCCACCAGGAATGGGGCGTCGGCGACCAGGGCCAGGGCTATCATGATCCTTTGGAGCATACCGCCGCTGAGCTGAAAGGGAAACATGTCCAATAGCTTGGCCTCGTTACCCAGGCCCACCTCCTCCAGGGACTGGAGGTAGAACCTGTCGTCGCCGACCAGGCCGTGGGCCTTGGCGGTCTCCTGAAAGTGGTCCCTGACGGTAAAGACCGGATCGAAACAGCTCATGGGGTTCTGTAGTATGGCGGCGATGGAGGACCCCAGCCTGGAGCGACAGCTATTTCCGTCGAAAGGCTTGTCCTCCAGGGTTATGGATCCCGACATGGACAGCCCTGGAGGTAGAAGGCCCAGAATGCCCAGACAGGACAGTGATTTCCCGCAACCGCTCTCCCCAAGGATTCCCAGAACCTCCCCTCTGTTCCCCTGGAAGGAGATCCCCTTCACCAGATCTTTGGCCCCGTGGCTTATCCACAGGTTTTCCGCTGCTATAAAGGCCGTCATGGCGCCACCTCGCTAGCCAGAGCGGGATCGATAGAGTCCCTTAGGGAATCCCCTAGCATATTGCAGGCCATCACGGTGACGAAGATCATTATTCCAGGGTAGAGTATCAGTTCGGGATGGCTCCAGATAAACTGTCTGCTGTCCGCTATCATAACCCCCCACTCGGCCATGGGAGGGGTTATCCCCAGCCCCAGAAAGGAGAGACCCGATACGTGGAGCATCATGTGGCCTATGTCCATAGTGGCCAGTATGGCCAATTGGGACATGACCGAGGGCATTATGTGCCGGAACATTATCCCCCAGCTTCCGGTGCCCGATACCCTGGAGGCCATTATGTAGTCCCTGTGCCTTATGGACAGGACCATGGATCTGACCAGTCGGGCGTACCAGGCCCAGTGGGTCAGGGCCACCGCCAGGATGACGTTGGTCATGCCGGTTCCCAATACCCCAATTAGAAACATGGCCAGTATAAAGGTTGGGAAGGTCAAAAACACGTCGCAGAACCTCATCAGCAGCGTGTCCAGCCTCCCGCCGAAGTAGCCCGCTGTGGTTCCCACGAAAAAGCCCAGCCCGATAACAATTCCAAGTATGACCGAGACCGCCCCCAGGGACGTCCTGGCCCCATGGACCAGCCTGGCCAGGACGTCCCTGCCGAGGTGGTCGCACCCAAGGAGATGTTCTCCGCTTGGGGGGGCGAACTTCAGACTGAGATCGACCTCAGTGGGATCCCATGGGGTTATCCAGCTCGCTCCCATGGCACTGACCAGGAGCAAAGCGAGGAGAACTCCCGCTATGGCTGTATTTCTGTTCAGGGTCAACTCATTTTCCCCCTTCCAGCCTGATCCTCGGGTCGAGCCAGGCGTACATAATGTCTATGATAAGGTTCATAGCCACGAAGATAAATGTCATTATCAGTATAAAGCACTGCATCACTGGGTAGTCCCTGTTGTATATGGCCGACACCGCGTATCTGCCCACTCCAGGCCAGGAGAAAATGCTCTCCGCGACCACCGCGCCGCCGAAAAGCTCCCCTATGTGCATACCTATGGCGGTAATTATGGGTATGAGGGAGTTGACCAGGACGTGTTTGCCGATCACCACCCTGTCCGATAGCCCTCTGAGCTTGGCGTACAGGGCCCATCTGGCGTGGAGATTGTCCAGGACGCTCCCTCGGATCAGCCTTATGTTTATACAGGTCGACATGAGGGACATGGAGACAGCGGGCATTATCATGTGGGACAGTCCTCCCAGGCCCATAGAGGGCAGCCACCCCAACTTTATGGAGAACAGCCACACCAGCAGATAGGCCAGCCAGAATCCGGGAATTGACACCCCTACGAAGGCCAGGGCCCTGGTCATGTTGTCCGCCGCTCGGTCCCTTTTGAGGGCCGCCAAAAGCCCCAGAGGCAGGCTGATCGACAGAGTAAGGAGAAGGGAGAATCCCGCCAGCTTGAGGGTGTTGGGAAAATAGTACATGATCTCACCAAACACCGGATTTCCCGTCACGTAGGATTTGCCGAAGTCCAGCCTGAGGGCCTTCCTCAGCCAGTCGAGGTACTGGACCGGAAGGGGCCTGTCCAGCCCCAGATCGGCCCTGGCTACAGACAGGGCCTGATCGGTTGGAGGGATGTTGGACAGTCTCAGGTAGGTCATGGCCGGGTCTCCCTGGCCCATTCTGAGTATCAGGAAGACCACCACCGAGACTATAAACATCAAGGGGATAAGCTGAACCAGCCTCTTTGCGATATATCTGACCATAGGTCTATCGGCCCAGCTTTATCCGCTCGAAGGGAATGACGTAGTCCATGGGCATAAAGGGAATCTCCTCTATTTTGTCGCCGTGAACCGTGATGTTGGTCGGGTAGCTCAGGGGAAGGTAGACGGCCTGGTCGTGGATGGTGGTCAGAATCGACCTGTAAAGGTCCTGTATTCTCTCCTCGCCGACGGTCACCATAACCTCGGTTATCTGACGGTCAAGCTCCTCCTTCATGGGCAGGCCTATCTGTGCCTGGTAGTCGGCGTGGGACGGTACCCTCATGGAGCTACAGTAGGACTGAGGGTCGTAGGGAGCTCCCCAGGTGGAGGAGAATATCATGCCGAACTCGCCGGATTTCTGCCTCTTGTAGTAGGAGTCCGCCTCCTCCGCCACCAACCTGACATCCATGCCGATCTTTCTGAGGTCTCCCTGGATGGCCTCCGCCGCCGCCTTCTGGAGGGCGTCGGTGCCCACGAAGCAGAACTCGACTAAAAGGGTCTTGCCGTCCCTCTCCCTGAAGGGAGAGCCTGGCTTTAGGGTCCAGCCAGCCTGGTCTAAAAGCTCTCCAGACACCTTAGGGTCGAAGCCGTAGGGCTCAAGGCCAAGGTCGCAGTAGGGGCTTTCAGGCGAGAAAAGGGTGTCGGCGGGATGCTCAAGGCCTAAAAACACGTGGTCCACTATGGCTTTTTTGTTAACTCCGTGGAGGATAGCTTTTCTTACCGCCAGATCGTCGGTGGGAGCCTTGCCGGAGTTCAGGGCCACGCTTCTGCCAGCCATAGGTCCCGATACCGTCGAGGTGACCTTCCTGTTGGACTGGTACCTTTTAAAGGTGTCCATGTCTATCTGGCCGTTGTTTGCGCCGTAGATCAGGTCTATCTCCCCTGTGTCGAAGGCCATGGCCCTGGCGGTGGGGTCGGATATGACCTTTACCAGGACCTCCTGAACCTCTGAAGTGCCTCCCCACCAGTGGGGATTTGCCTTAAATAGGTCGTACTCGCCCTTTTTCGACTCCACCAACATCCATGGACCGGTCCCTATAGGGGCCTTTATGCCCTTGGCGGTGTCCAGGTCGTCGGGAAAACCCGAGGGGGCCATAATCCTGAAGGGCCTTATGAGGCTCAGTTCCGCCAGGGTCGGATAGTAGGGGTTTTTAAGGGTCAGGACGAAGGTGTGGTCGTCCACGGCCTTCCAGCTATCCAACTGGTTGACTATGTCCATCCAGTTGTGTCGTTCGGCGTTTCTCATCACGGCCTCGAAGTTCATCTCCACCGCCTTTGCGTCGAGGGGAGTGCCGTCGGAGAACTTTACGTCCTCCCTGAGGTGAAAGGTGTAGGTCTTTCCGTCCTCCGATATCTCCCACGACTTGGCCAAGGCGGGGTGGATACCGCTGTCCTCGCCGTAGGATACCAAAGGGTCGTAGACCATGCTCTGGGCGTACATCTGGTTCGGGTTGTAGCCGTGGGGATTGATCGGTCCCGCGTTTGACGGCCAGGAGTAGACTATTCTGGCTCCATGAGATATCCCAGGTGAAACGGCCAGAGACCCGACCAGCAACGATAGTACCAACAGTTTTTTGAACATCTTGAAACCCTCCCATTTTGTTTTTCACTACAAGACATGGAGAAGATTTTATCCTCTCCTCGCCGTTCGTGTCAAATAACTTTATAAAAGTAGCACGGGAGGGATTCCAAAAGTGTAACTATTCAGTCCCCCTGCCGATTTAGGTCCTAAACCAGCAGTTCCTTAGTTTCTTGCAACGTGATATCATGGCATCAGAATAAATCTGAAAGGAGGCCTATCCATGTTTCAGAAGCCCACCTACGAAGAGCTCTTCGAGGACAACCAGATGCTCAAGGCGATAAACAAGAGCCTCAGCGAGAGGATCTCAGAGCTCGAAGCCATCCTGAAACAAAACAGCCAGACCAGCTCTAAGCCTCCTTCAAGCGACGGCTATAAAAAGCCCAAGCCGACCAGCTCCAGGAAGAAAAGC
>NZ_FXBB01000009.1 GCF_900177735.1 Dethiosulfovibrio salsuginis
AGGACGTCGCCCCAAGCCGAGGGGGCACAGGACGTGCCCTCCGAGGCGGTTCGTACGGAACAGGCAGGTCGAGTATACGATTGGGCGAGACAGGGCGCAGGCGGGACGGTCTCTCCGAGGGGACTCAAGTGTGAGTTTTTAGAGGTCCCCTTTAGGTCGACTTGACAGGTAAGGAGTGGTTTTATGATACAACCGATCTTTGTTGACGTTGCCATCTTAGGAGACAGCTCCCTCGAGAGCCATTTGACCCGCTCCGTCCTTCCCGACAACGTCGTTGTGAAATTTCACACGATCGACCCCAAGGTTCTCTCAGACACAAGCTCTATCTTTTCACCGGAAATCGCCGGGCTTCCCGACATCCTTATCCTCGATTCACTTGGAGACCTTTCCTTAGAGGACCTAAAAAACTCGCCTTTCGTGAAAGCCACCGAGAGGGTCGTCTGCGCCTCCCCCAAACAGGCGGCTCTACTGAACGGTTTGCTGGAAAGTGACAGCGAGATTTTTACCCATATCTGGGTAAAACCTTTAGATTTGACCTCCGACAGAACGCTGCACTTTATATTCGCCCGACTGGTACACTACGTTATACAGGCCAAAAGGCTGGAGACCTGTAAAATATACCTCGACACGTTGATAAACAGCGTTCCCGACCTGATTTGGTTCAAAGACCTAAAAGGTTCCCATCTGAAGGTCAACAGAGCCTTCGGTCAGGCCGTAGGAAAGACCCCACAACAGTGTGAAGGCCGAGGTCACTACTATATATGGGATATCGAGCCCGACGAGTACGCCACCGGCGAGTACGTCTGCCTGGAGACCGAGGAGGAGGTCATCCGCCGAAAGGAGACCTGCCTGTTCGACGAAATGGTGAAGAGCAAGAACGGACTGCGCCAGTTTAAGACATACAAATCCCCTCTGATAGACTTTAGAGGGGAGATGTTCGGCACAGTAGGAATAGCGAAAGACGTCACCGACATGCAAAACCTGAGTCGGGAGCTGGAGGTCATACTTTCCAGCATTCCCTTTGCGACGGTTATGGCCGATGAACAGGGTTCGGTGGTCTACTCGAACGACAGGTTCTGCGAATACTTCGGCCTCTCTAAAAAAGAGGTCATGGGTTTGCGGTACGAAGAGATATGCGAAAAAGTCCTCAAAACGTCTATCGAAGAGCTTGAAAACAAAGATATGCTGAAGATATCTGCGACGCAAGGGGGAAAAACACGGATCCTTAGGGCACAGCAACAGTCGGTTAGCGACATATTCGGCAACCATTTTGGGTACTTCCTGATGTGTCTGGACGTCACCGTGGAGCAGGAGCTTCAAAATAAAATTCAGCACAGCGCGAACACCGACTTTCTCACAGGGCTCTACAACCGTCGCTATTTCTACGAGAAGGTAAAAGGCAGGATCGGCGAGGGCCCTGTCAGTGTGGTCTACTTCGATCTGGATAATTTTAAGAATATAAACGATACCTACGGACATATGTCGGGGGATCGTGCACTGATAACCATGGCGAATGCGCTGAAAAAGGCCTTTCCACAGGACCTCATAGCCCGTATAGGCGGAGATGAGTTTATAGTGGCTCAATTCGCCGTCTGCAACCTTACGGACAGGAAAACGAAAGTAAATAAGTTTATAGAGCGGCTAAAACTGGAGTTCAACGCAAGTCCTCAGTTAGCTGCCCTCTCGACCAGTGCGGGCATAGCCTGCACCAGAGATAATAAACTTGACGTCGACACTCTGATTTCACTCGCAGACCAAGCGCTTTACGCCGCCAAGGCAGAGGGAAAATCCTGCTGTGCCGTCTACGGCGAAAACTAGCCTAAAAGGATGGCTACACTTACGTCACCTAGTGGTATCATATAGTTAGACGATTTTACGGAGGGACTTTCATGATAAGCTACGACTCTTTAGTTGAAAAGATGGACCGATATATACTGGAGCTATCCCCAAAAGCGATAGCTTTAAGCGACTACATGGCGGCCAACCCCGAGCTAGGGGGCCAGGAGTTCAACTCCAGCAGGATGATGGCCGACTTTCTTAGAGAAGAGGGGTTCTCGGTGGAGATCCCCTTTCTGGATATACCTACAGCCTACAGAGGAAAGGTCGGAGAAAAAGGACCGATCGTAGCCCTCATGGCGGAGTACGACGCTCTACCTGGATTAGGACACGCCTGTGGACACTGTCTCAGCGGATCTATGAGCCTTCTGGCGGGATCAGCCCTGGCTAGGATCGCCGACGAAGCGGGAGGAGCCATCTGGGTCGTTGGAACCCCCTCGGAGGAGACCGACGGAGCTAAGGTGACCATGGCAGCCTCGGGGCTGTTCGACTCGGTGTCACTGGCTATGATGATCCACGCCAACGCCGACACATCTTTGGTCAGATACCGTTCCATGGCTATGGATGCCCTGGAGTTTAGGTTTAAAGGCAGAGCCGCCCACGCCGCCGGATCCCCTTGGGAGGGACGAAACGCCCTCAACGGGGTTCAGGTTCTGTTTCACGCACTGGACATGATGAGACAGCACGTTCCCCCGGACGTGAGGATGCACGGTATCGTGACCGACGGCGGAGACGCACCTAACATAGTCCCCCAGACCGCAGCGGCTAAATTTTACTTTCGCTCTCCGACAAGGGCCTACCTGAACGACATGATCCAAAAGGTTCTCGATTGCGCCAAGGGAGCGGCTATGGCCACCCAGACCGAGGTTTCATGGGAGAACGTGGAGTTCAGCTTCGACGAAATGGTGCCAAACGAGCCGGCGGAGTCAATGATGGAGGGGATATTCTCCGAGATGGGGATCCCTTTTGAGCGACCTGGATCCCCATCTGGCTCCAGCGACGTCGGCAACGTGTCCCAGAGGTGTCCAACACTTCAGCCAGAACTGGCCATAATGGACCACTACGCCGCCCACCACACCGTGGAGTTTGCCCAGGCGGTCACCACCGAGAAAGCCCATAGGGCCCTCGTTACAGGGGCAAAAATCATGGGCCGAGGGGCTATAAAGACCTGGCTCGACGGTGATCTAAGAAAATCCATGGGTTCGGTGGGATAGGGTAAAGAATACAAGGAGGAATCCTATGTCGGGACGGAGCTTTTTCAGATTAACGCTAAAGGACGTCGAGGCTGGCAAAGGAACCAGACTTAAACGAACCTCGTTTTTTCTCTTCATCGCGATGGCGGTGTTCGTGGCCTTTCTGTCCGGTCAGCTCTGGATGGACAAAAGAGCCATAGGGAGGCAGGAGAACTCCTTCAACCGACACCAATCCCGACAGATACTCATAGCCCGACAGGCCATGGAGGACCATCTCAGGTCCATAATAAACCGGATATCCATTCTGGCTGCCACGACGGTATCCGAATCCCTAAACCTGGACTCTTTCCAGTTCATCGAAGACGGAATGGCCACCCTTGTCAGGGCCAACGACGACGTTATCGCCGTCCTTTTTCGGCTGGACGCACAAAAAGACAGGGTCTTTAGCTACCACCGGCCCCTATCTCCAGGAGCTAAGGCTCAGCAAATAGGCCGTGAAGCGATGGACATGGATAACTTTATCTCCACCGGAATGGCGCCTATAAGGGTAGACGACCTACAGATCGTCGAGAACAGGCCTCTTATGACGGTGCTTATGAATATATACTCCGCCAAAGGTGAAAAAAGAGGCCAGATGGCGACGGTGATAGACCTATCCGCCGCTATAGGCCGCTATATGGTTCCACTCCGAGGTGGAAACAACGGAGTAGCCTATCTGCTGGACCACAGGGGAGAGATCGTCTACCACCCTCTGAGATCGATGGTCGGCAAATCGGTAGAGAACGTGATCTACCCCGATGATCTGGACAAAAGGTCCTGGAGGGCCATGTACGATCAGCCCAGCGGCCAGGGGAGCCATATAGAGATAGGCCCAGGAGAGACCGAGATAAGGAAGCTGGTGGTGTGGGACACCATCAGGATACTCAACCAGAGCTTCGTCCTGGTTCTATCCACCCCGGACAAGGATATCGAGATAGTGGTAAGGGAGGACAGGGCACTACGGTTTCTCCTCGGTATATTCCTGGTAGGTACGGTGGCCATATCCCTCCTGTGGTGGACCGAGGTCTCCCATCAGAAGGAGCTAAAAAAGAGCGAGGCCCGATACCAGGCCATAATAGACGACCAGTACGAATTGGTGACCCGTTTCACCCCTGACGGGACCTTCACCTTCGCCAACGACGCCTATTGCAGGTTCTTCGGACTGATTCCTTCGGAGGTAATCGGGGCTCACTTTGGGGACGTAAGACCGGAGGGAGACGTGGAGATAATAACCTCTCTTTTCAGGTCAATATCGCCGGAGAATCCGTCCAACATAAACGAGGAGAGAATAGAGCTTAAGGACGGCTCCATAAAATACCTGAGCTGGAGCAACAGGGGAATATTCGACGGGAACGGCAAGCTCGTTGAGGTTCAGGCGGTAGCGAGGGACGTGACGGACAGAAAGAAAATGGAGATGGCCCTTCAAGAGGAAGCCCTTCAGATGGAGAAGCTAAATCGAATAGCACAACAGCTCACCGCCACCGAATCGAGATCCGAACTGGCTAAAATGCTCCTTAACGCTCTGACCATGGACATGAAATTCCTCTCCGCGTCGCTTTCGCTGAGGTCGGAGGACGGATCGACGAAGATATTCGGTGAAGGACGGGCGGTCATAGAGGGGCTGGAGGGCGAAAAAGGGCACAGGACTTCGACTCCACTGGTTTTTCAGGATAAAGATCTAGGCTCTATAGACGTCATAACCAGATACCCTCTCGACGAGATGGAGACCAGGATGATCTCCATACTTGCGGATCATACCGCAGGTCTTCTGGAGCTCAAAGACATAATGGACAAGAGAACCCAGGAGGCCCTCGTCGACCCTCTGACGGATATATGGAACAGGAGGTACATACTTAAGCATCTCGAGATGGAGAGCCACAGGGTGAAAAGATACGGAGACAAAGCCAGCCTGGCCCTTATCGACCTGGGGGACTTTAAACTGGTGAACGACCTTCACGGACACGAGGCGGGAGACGAGACCCTCAGAAAGGTGGCAAAAATACTGGAGGAAGCCACAAGAAGCTCCGACATGGTGGCCCGATACGGAGGGGACGAGTTTTTAATTTATATGCCCAACACTTCCCCCCAGCAGGCCAAGGTGGTCATGACCAGGGCCGCTCAGATAGTCACGGTGAGGGATTTCCCCCATCCGATAGCCCTGGACTACGGGATAGCGGGCATTCCCGACGACGGCGACGATTTTCTGGAGGTCATAAAGGTAGCGGACCGACGGATGTACCTGTCTAAGGCAAAGAGGAAACAGAGCGTCTTCTCCTAGGGCTTGATTTTTCAGAAAAGAAAGTCATAATAGAGGTAGGTGAAGGGAGGGGATTAGGTGATTACCTCGGTAGGCAACAGCCGTTGGGAGTCCAATCAGAGGCTCTTCAGGAGAGTTCTGGAGAGCGCTGTCCCGATGCCCTTCGAGAGGATCACCGACAAGTCCCCTTTTCATAAGGCCGAGGAAGGCCAGGACAGGGTCGCCGCCGTTGGGATGGTCCAGAACCAGAGCGATAGATCTCAGCTTGAGTCCTGGTCGGAACACAGGGTTGACAGCACTATAGCCTCCTGCTGGGACGTTAGGCCTAATCTTTACCAACACACCCTGATCGAGGCGTCGTCCGGCAGGATAAAGCTACAGTACCCACCGGACGAGAACCTCACCAGGATCAGGGCCATGAAGGCCTACTGGTCTCAGGGCTTTGAGGCCCTAGGAACCTATTTTGACTCCCCGCTCTGACCGTAGAGCTGTCGATAGACGAAAAGATTGCCCATAACGTGTTTTACGTAGCCTCTGGTCTCGGTGAAGGGAACCCCCTCCATCCACAGATCCAGAGGCTTTTCTCCTGAGGTCCTATTCCACTTATTGACGTTGCCTCCCCCGGCGTTATAGGCCGCAAGGGCCCACTCCAGCCTAGGGTAGGTCTTCATCAGCCTGGAGATGTGGGCGGTCCCTAGGATTATGTTATCCCTCACGGAGAACACGTCGTACTTGCCCATTTTGACGGTTTCCGCCTCCCACTTAGCGGTTCCGGGCATGAGCTGCATGAGGCCCGAGGCCCCTACCCAGCTGACCGCCGACGGGTTGAAGGCGCTTTCCTGTTTCATTATGGACCACACTATCTCGGGCTCCATGGAAAACCTCTCGGCGATAGACTCCACATCGGGCCTGAAAGGCCTGGGATGGAGGAATCTAGCTAGGTCCTCTGGAAATCCCTTTCCCCCTACGGTCATAGACGCCAGAGGCCTAGCGGCACGGTAGGCCTCGTCCTCCTGGCCCATCCATCTGGCGAGCCACGCCCCGTTGTACCTCTCCAGAGGATCGGAGCTTCCCGCTCTTTTCATCTTCGAGTGGACGACGAACCCCCACCTCTCCAGCTCCGTCTCCACCCTCCTGAGCCCCTGCCCCTGTGGGTCAAACCCCAAAGAGTGGTCGGGGGCGGCCATAAAGGCGTAGACCGAAAGAGGATGGTTTTTAACCAGAGCCTTAAAGGTCTCGGCGGCTTTAGCGCTCTCCCCTAACCTCTCGAGACACTTCCCAGCCCAGTACAGATGCTCCGGCCTCGCCACCGATGCTTTGCGGAAAAAGCCTAGTGCTCCGGCGTAATCTCCGGCATCCCACCTTCCCCAGGCCCTGCGCCACAGGATATCGAGAGCCGGTCTTGACCCTGGGTGGTCTCTGAGGATTCGATCCTCCTCTTTTACCTTAGCTTCCCCTTTCAGGAGAGAGGCGTAGGACGCCGAGGCGGTCAAGGCGCCGTCTCCGGTCAGCTCCCTCGATGCCCTGTACAGAATCTTAAGGGCTTCCTCTCTGTGTCCTCTCTCTCCTATAAGGGATATCCGCCTAGTACCTCTGACGATAAAGTCGCTTCCCTCCATGAAAATGAGACGGGAAAGCAGAGGCAGCGCCTCTTTGTACCTCTTCAGACGATACAGGCTCATGGACCGATAGTAGAGGGCACTCTGGGCAAAATAGCCTGAGAGAGGTACCTGGGAAAGGTATTTTACCGCCTCTTCATCTCTGCCTATCAGGTAAGCGGCGTAACCTAGGCGATAGGATCGCTCCCGTGAAGGGGGAGCTTTTTTGAACAGATCCAGAGCCTTTCCGTTCAGAGCCCTGACCTTGAGCACCGCCGAGGCGTCCGAAAGGGAGGGATCGGGAAAATCCATCAGTTTCTCCAGAGTCTGGGCCTTTAAGGTCCCGTCGTCGGTAGCGTCCACCATGCGTCTCATCCATTTACGCCGTTCCTCGTCGTTGCCGGTCAGCCTGGACAGGGCAAAACAGACGTAGTAGGTCAGGTCCTTCGGCGGAGAGGAGAGGTAAAGGGCCAGCGCCGAGTCGTAGGCCTCCCTGGTCCTTCCGGTCCTCTCCAGGCCCAATACGTATAACATCTCCCCGTAGGGGGCGACCTCGGCGGGATAGATCTCCCTCAGGGTATCCATTACGTCGAGAGCGTCCTCCCACCTGCCTTGGGTCCATAGTCCGTTAGCTACGACCGACCTCTCCCTGGGGGAAAGGTCCTCGGAGAGCAAAGCGGTCAGATCGCTCCAGTTTCTCTCCCAGAAAAGACGGTCGACCTCCGAGGAGTACGCGGCCCCTATCGAAGAGTTGGCTAGAAAGGCCACCAAAAACGCCATCGTTGCGATAAACTTTCTCATGAAAAGCCCCCTTGTTTCTTTAGTTTTACATGCTGACGACAAACCGTGGATCACCTCAGGCAAAAAGAGATATAATCGAGGAGAACCACGTTAACGGAAAGGAGGATCTACCTTGATAAGTCGCTCCCTCATAGAGCTTATTTTCTCCTCCTCCAGCATAGAGAGGTGGAACGACCATCCCAGGCCGGTGCAGTTCACCGAGATGGCCAAACAAGCGCACAAGTTCATTATAGCCTACGTCATAGGAAGAGACGAGGAAGATCGAGGGGTTAACGTAGACTGGCAGAGCCTGATCGAAGGCTCTATTTTCGAGTTTCTCCACAGAGTTGTGGTGACCGATATAAAACCCCCTATATTCCACCGACTGATGGCGGACAAAACCCAAAGAGACCAGCTCAACCGGTGGGTTATGAAAAAGCTGACCCCCCTCCTAGCCCCTATACCGGGAAACCTGATCGATCGATGGGAGCACTATTTTCTCTCCGATAACAGGGAGAGACAGGAGAGAAAATACCTCCAGGCGGCCCACTATTTAGCGACCAAGTGGGAGTTCGACTTCATATGCCTGTGGAGCACCCCTATATACAGGATAGAGAGCACCAAAGATGAGATATACCGCCAGGTGATGGAGCACATGGACATCCAGGCTGTGAGAAAAATAGTCCAGGACGAAGGGCTGGCGGGATTCATCTCCCTGGTAGGTCAGCTCAGGTTCCAGAAAAGGTGGGCCCAGACCCCGAGGATACCTCAGACTTCGGTTTTAGGCCACCTGCTTTTCGTGGCGATACTCTCCTGGCTTGTGGTTTATGAGCTAGGCGGCTGTGACAGAAGGCTTTATAACGCGTTCTACGGAGGCCTTTTTCACGACCTTCCGGAGGTTCTCACCAGAGATATAGTCTCTCCGGTAAAAAGGTCCGTAGAGGGGCTGGAACAGATGATAAAGGACCTGGAGATGGAGGCCATCTCTCAGGAGGTATTGCCCCTTATACCGACCTCCTGGCACGACGAAATCCTGTCTTTCGTCAAAGACGAGTTCGAGAACCGAATAAAACGGGAAGACGGGACCAGGCTGATCCTACCGGGAGACCTGACGGAGGACCACGATAAAGATCATCTAGACCCTATAGACGGCAAGGTCATAGAGGGATGCGATAAACTGACCGCCTTTATCGAGGCCTCCGAGTCGATCAGGATCGGCATAAAATCGGGAGAACTCTTCGACGGCAAGAGAAATATATACGAAAAATACTACAACAAGACGCTAAACGGATATCCAATAGGTATCCTTTTCGACTACTTCCGATAGAGAGGAGCGACTAAAGTGAGCGATTTTGAGAAAACCCCGCCTTCAAACGACCACAGCGGGGACAATAAGTCCCCGCTGCTGAAAAGGTTTGGCAAAAACTTTGCCACAGGGCTTCTGGTTTTTCTGCCTCTGGCAATTTTGATCTTCATAGTCAGACTCCTGATACAGACCGTGACGGTTGTAGGCAAGACCCTCTTCGGCTTCACCGAATCGGTGGAGGCCACTATGGTGATCTTCGTCTTG
This sequence comes from Dethiosulfovibrio salsuginis, assembly GCF_900177735.1. Taxonomy (NCBI): domain Bacteria; kingdom Thermotogati; phylum Synergistota; class Synergistia; order Synergistales; family Dethiosulfovibrionaceae; genus Dethiosulfovibrio; species Dethiosulfovibrio salsuginis. The sequence goes on from NZ_FXBB01000009.1 coordinate 9,274, forward strand.
CTGATCATGGTGATCACCTACGCCGGCAGCAAGTTCGCAAAGAGAGAGATATGGACGCTGAATTCCCTGGAAAAGGCCATTATCGCCATCCCTCTTGCGGGATCGTGGTACGAAACCATAAAGGACCTAGTGGGCTCTTTTACCGGAACGGGAAAAACCGACGCCTATCTAGGGGTCGTAAGGGTTCCGGTGGGCAGAGGTCACGTCCTGGGGTTCGTCACCAGAAAGGACACAGGCCCGGACGGAGAGGTCAGCCTGAGCATCTTCATGCCTACATCGCCTAACCCAACCTCAGGGATAGTCCTGTTTTTCAGGGAAGAGGACGTCCAATACGTGGACATAACCCCGGAACACGCCTTCAAGATAATCATATCCCTAGGTCTTAAGCGTTAAAGACCCCTGTGCTTATGTATTTATCCCCTCTGTCAGGGAGGACTGTGACCACAAGACCGTCAGGTCCAACCTCCTTGGCCAGTTTAAGGGCCGCCATATAGTTGGCACCGGAGGAGATACCGGAGAATATACCCCACCGGGCCAGAAGTTCTCTGGTTCCTTCCCAGGCCTCAGAGTCGGTCACGGTGGCAACCTCGTCCACCAAGGATCTGTCCAGGACGGGAGGTATAAACCCCGCCCCTATTCCCTGTATACCGTGAGGCGCGACCTCCCCGCCGGACAGAACGGGACTTGAGGCCGGCTCGACGGCGACGACTCTCATTCCGTGGTGGACCGGCTTCAGGGCCCTAGCGGTTCCGGTCAAAGTTCCGCCGGTGCCCACACCTGCCACAAAACCGTCGATCCGCCTACCCCACAGATCCTGAAGGATCTCCGGGCCGGTGGTCACCTGATGGGCCCAGGGATTCCCGGGGTTGGAGAACTGGTCCACCATAAGGGCCCTGGGATCTTCCTCGGCTATCTCCCTAGCCCTCTCCATAGCCCCAGCCATCCCTCTCTCCCCGGAGGTCAGCTCAAGTCTGGCACCGTAGGCGGTGAGAAGATCCCGTCTCTCTCTGGACATAGATTCGGGCATAGTCAACACCACCGAGAGCCCTAGGCTTCTGCCGAGCATAGCGAGGGCTATGCCGGTGTTTCCCGACGTAGGTTCCACTATCACAGTATCGTCCCTCAGCTCTCCCAGTTCCTCCGCCCTGCGAAGCATTCCCCATGCGGTCCTGTCCTTTATCGATCCCCCCAGACCGTTACCCTCCAGCTTCAAAGCGATTTCCCCTAGCCCCTCGGAGGGTCTCACCACCATCATTGCGGTCTTGCCTATAGCTTTGACGTTTATCAACTCATCGACTTTGTATCTCATCACGCGACCTCCTGTCCCCTGGACGACCCTAAAAGGGTGGCCATCTCGTCTATACGCCGCTCAAGTTCCTCTATCCTCCGAAGGAGAGGGCCCGAACCGTCCCTCACCCTGGCCTGTTCTCCTGTCACAGTAACACCAGGAGGAACGTCCTCCAGCACCACGCTGCCCGCACCAACCCTGGCTCCTTTGCCCAGCCGGATAGGGCCTAATACCTGAGTTCCCGCACCGATCACCACGTCGTCCTCGACGGTAGGATGACGCTTGCCGACCTCTCCTCCCCTTCCTCCCAAGGTAACGCCGTGAAACAGGGAAACGTTGTCCCCTATCTCGGCGGTCTCCCCTATGACCACTCCCATGCCGTGGTCTATGAAGAGACCCTTGCCTATAACCGCACCGGGGTGGATCTCTATCCCCGTCAACAACCGTCCTAGATGGCTTATTATCCTTGGGATAACCGGTATCCCCCTGCCGTGGAGACTGTGGCCCAATCTGTATATCCACAGAGCGTGAACTCCGGGATAGCACAGGGCAAACTCCGCCTTTCCCCTCAATCCGGTGGGCAGTGCGGGATCGTTTCTCCTTACTGCGTTCCAGTCCTCCACTATGGCGCCCCAAAAACCTCTTCTTTTATCTCTCATCTCTTTACCCCTCCTGAAGTACTATTCCGGCGGTCGGAGACGAAAAAAAACGGAACCGCCTAGGGCGATCCCGTTTAAGCCTGATAGATCAGGTATATATTCGTCGAGAGAGGACGTTCCGTCTCCGGACCGCAACGGGCCATATGCCCCGCAGTCCAGGACTGCGGTGGATTAGTCGAGAATCCACCGACAACAACAGTTGACGTCTATGAAACGAATCTTCATCGCTCGCTCTCTCCTTCTAGGTCTGTTTCGCCAGAGATTACCACAGATAGACCTAAACGGTCAAGGGTGTTGTAGAATATCCCCTGAGCAACGACAAAAGGGAATCTCTAAAAGCTCACATTTAGGTCCCCTCGGAGAGACCGTCCCGCCTACGCCCTGTTTCGCCCAATCGTATACTCGACCTGCCTGTTCCGTACGAACCGCCTCGGAGGGCACGTCCTGTGCCCCCTCGGCTTGGGGCGACGTCCTGTCGCCCCATTCGACTACACGACGGCATGTCGAGTATACGGGCTCAAATGGGCTACGTCGGGACGATCTCTCCGAGGAGCTGCGTTTTTAGAGACACCCCAAAGATCAGGAGGATGAATATGACCAAACCTTTGATAGCCATAGCTTCAAACCTGGAGTTTAAGGAAACTACGGAAAAAGTGGATCTCAACAGAGCCTATTCGGAAGCGGTTATGATGGCAGGAGGACTGCCGTTGGTGATTCCCATAACCTCAAACCCTAAAGACATAGAGACCTACCTTTCTCTGACGTCGGGTCTCCTGTTGCCTGGAGGGGTGGACATAGACCCTCTGGCCTTCGGGGAAGAACCGGTCCCAGGGCTTGAGGAGGTCAGGCCCGAGCTGGACGAGTTTCATCTGACCATCGCCAGGCTGGCTCTGGACAGGTCTATGCCGATCCTGGGGATATGCCGGGGATGTCAGGTCCTCAACGTCGCCGCAGGGGGGACCTTGATCCAGCACATAGAGCCTAAAGAGGGGATACTTAAGCACCGACAGACCGTAAGGCGGTTTCACCCCTGCCACTCCGTAGACACAGAATCGGGCACTCTGATAGAGTCGGTACTAGGCAAGTCTTTCGTCGTGAACAGCTTCCACCATCAGGCGGTGGCCACACCGGGCGAGGGAATGGTGATCTCCGCCAGGGCAAAAGACGGTATAGTCGAGGCCATAGAGAAGGATGGCTCCCCTTTCACCGTCGGTGTCCAGTGGCATCCCGAGGCAATGCTGGAGGGCGTAGACAGGTCGATGGCCCCCCTGTTCAGACGCTTCGTGTCGGCCTGTAGTTAGTCACGAGAGAGCCCAGGCGAAAAAACGCCTGGGCTCCACTAAGGCAGGACACAAACAAGACCCAATAGACGGTAAAATCAAACCTCTCCGAAAATTCGGAGAGGTTTGATTTTATTCGACCTCAGCTATCTCTTTTAGGACTGGTTTTAGAAACCTGACGCTCCTGTGTTTACGACCTAATATTCCAGGATCGAAGAATATAAGCTGAACCGGCTCGCTCAGGGTGACCCCAACCCTTACGCCCTCTCGGATATCGACAACCTGAAAGGCCGCCAGATATCTGGTACCCTGAAAAAGACCGCCTCTTTTGCTGAAGACCAAACCCTCTTCAGACTGGGAAAACAGGGAGAAATCCCTGGATACCATGGACCTCTCTATTCTGGGTATGACCACATCTCTGGGAAGGTCTATATCCAAAGAGGCCTCAAGCTCGGCGAAGGCACTGTCGAACAGGATCTTACCGACCGGAAAGCCCAGGCGGGAGGTTATCTCCGATCCGAAGGCAGCTCCACAGTGCAAAGATACGGCTAAAACTATTATACCTATGGACCTGGACAAAAAAGCACCTCCCGTCAAATCACGCCCTCGGCGAGGATAACCTTAAGGCTCTCCATGTCGAAGGTTTTAACCGTTCCCTTAGGGACCCCCAGAATGCAGTCTAACGTCCTTTCAAACAACTTCACCTTTCTCTCCATAAGCTCTATCTTATCAGGTGAATCGTCTATGGAGACGAAAAGAGCGGCCATAGACTCGCCGATACCGGTTCCCAGATGGACTATCAGCTCCGCTACGTCCTCGGGATCCTCTATGGCGAAAGTCCCCTCCTCCATGCCCTGGCCTAGCATACCCGCAAGGAGGGCTTTGTCCTTTTTCATGCTCCAGGACTTCATTTTGTGTCGAACTAAAAGGTTACTGTCGCTCCAGAAGGACCTTACGATAAACTTAAGCATCTTTGCGTTGTCCGATTTCCACTGATAGGCGATCCTGAATGCCTGGTTTAGCTTTGATAGCCCATCTAAATTCGACTCGGCTATCTCGCCTATTTGCCGATAGACCGGAGCCAACATTTCCCTCACTAATTCATCGGCCAGATCGGCCTTGGATTGAAAATAATGGTAAAAACTGCCCTTAGACGCACCGGCGTCCTGGATAACCCTGTCCACCGAGACCCTGTCGTAACCGTCCTGTAAAAAAAGCCTCCTGGCCGAGCCCAGAATATCCCCTCTGACGTCCCGACCTTCTCTCTCTATCAAACCGATCACCTCCACCTATCCCAGACCATCGGTCTAGACCTAGGTATAGTGTATGCGATAAACTCGAACCGGTCAAGAAATATTAGACACAAAAACGGATGCCTTAGGAACATTACTTCAGTGACAAAAGGACTAAATCAAGGGAATAGAGATAACGTCTTTAGGTAATATCTAAGAACTCTAATCCTCGGAGAGATCGTTCCGACGTAGCCCAGAGCCCGTATACTCGACCTGCCGTCGTGTAGTACGAATGGGGCGACAGGACGTCGCCCCAAGCCGAGGGGGCACAGGACGTGCCCTCCGAGGCGATTCGTACGGAACAGGCAGGCCGAGTATACGATTGGGCCAGGGCGTCGTAGACGTCGGCGGAATGGCACACTAAAGACAGGTCCTCCGACGGGTACAGGTCGAAACCACCGGATTTCTCCATTATGAGCCTAAAATAGCCTTTTGTCCTCTGGATATGGCCTCCGGTGGTTTTATCCCTGTATTCCGCCAGAAGGGCCATGCTGTCTATTATGGACTCCCAGTGGCTCCAGATATGTACACAGAGACTATCTACCGCTGGCGATAGCATAGGACACCTCGTCGTCCAGGGTAAACCGACCGGTCAGCTCCTCCAGCCTTTTTACCCCCTCCGAAAGCCTCTCAGCGTTTAAAGCGACCTCCTCGGAGGCCTGGGTGGTCTCCTGAGACGATCCTCTGATACTCTCCATCCTGTCCACCACAGTGGATATATCACCCTCTATGGTCTCCACGGAGGCGACTAACTTTCCGGTTGAGAGGGCCTGATCCTCGGCGGTGATCGCCATCTCTCCTATAGATTTCACCAACAGGTCGACCTCGTTCAAAAGCTGAGACAGGGTATCGCTGGCCCCATCGGCACCTTGGATAACATCTCTCACCACCTGTTCGACCTCGTCCATGGCGCCGGTGGATATGGTGGCGTTTTTCCCCAGAGACTCCACCAGTTTTTTGACGTTATCCGCAGCCAGGTTGGACTGCTCCGCCAGCTTTCGGACCTCCTCCGCCACCACGGCGAACCCTCTGCCGTGTTCTCCTGCCCTGGCGGCCTCTATGGCGGCGTTCAGGGCCAGCAGGTTCGTCTGATCGGCTATCTGGGTTATGGTGTCGATAAATCCGGTGATGGATTGGACCGAACGGTCCACGTCCCGTAAGACCTTCGCGGCACGGCTGGTTTTATCCCCGACATCCTTAACATTAGCGGCGACAGACAGGACCTGCTCTCCCGCATCCTTGCCCTTTTCGGACAGGACCTTGGCCGCCTCGACCCCCGCTTCAGCGTAGGAAGCGACCGATGAGGCCCCGTTGGAGACATCCCTAACGACGAGGCCGGCGTCGCCGACACAGGAAGCGGTTTCCCCTAGGATAGAGGACATCTCCTCGATGGAGCTTCTCACCTCCTCCATGGAAGCCATGGCCTCCTGGGACAGGGCTGTGAGGCTCTGTGAGGTGTGATCGGTGGTGGAGGCCTCATGGGATAGCTCTCTTATAATCTCTTTGAGGCTTATCTCCATGGTGGCCAGAGCACCTACCATGTGACCTATGTCGTCTTTGTAGTCCAAAAGCCATTTAAGGGACGAATCGAAGCGAAGATCGAGGGAGGATATTTTGCCGAGGACCTGGGATACCCCGCCGATACCTCTTGTGGTCTTACCGACGATGAAGAAAGTGGTGATACCTATGAAAGCAAGGGCGATGAGTGCCCCTATGATACCGTTGATAAGGATCGACCTAGCCCCGGCGAACACCTGATCTTTAGGTAGCGTTATCTGGATGGACCAGGGCCTGTCGTAGCCCTCTATAACGACGGGTCTAAAAAAATGTAGCGACTCCTGCCCTGTTATGACGGAGACGCTTTCGGACCGGAACTCCTGGCCCGAGGAGATGGCGGCGACCACCTCGGGGGAGGGGACAACCTTGCCGATCAACTCCCTGTCCGGCGTGGCCACGTAGACACCTTTGTCGGTGAATATACCGGCATATCCCGACCCCATAGGCTTTATGGACTGGATCATGTCCTGAAAGACGTCCAAAAAGACGTCGACCCCTGTGACACCGATAACCCGCCCATCCAGCCTTATAGGAACCGCCACCGAAGTTCCTGTGACCTTAACCCCACCAGAGGGAGTCCAGGAGTAGGGCTTCAGCACGACGGTCTTTCCGGTCATTATAGGGACCTCGTAAAAATCGCTTCCCTCGTAGTCGACCATAGGCCTGGATCCCACACCTTTTTCGGTCATAAAGGCGTAAGGAACGAACCGGCCGCTCTTTTCGTCGGTGCCTGGCTGCCCTATAGAGCCTCTATCGTCGCCGTCGTAACCGTTTTCCCTGAACCCCGCCCAGACCCCGTTTACGTCCGACGAGCCCTCCGCCATGGTCCTTATGATATCCATAGCCAACCCTCGATCTGCCCCTGATTTGGAGAGGGAGGCCATCACCTGGGAGAGGTCCTGAGCCCTGGCGAGGGCCTTGCCGAGATAGGACGAGACCTCCGTAGCGTACCGAGCGGACATTTCCTCCGCCAGGGAGACAGCCTCCTCCCGAGCGCTGTCCATGGACTGGGAAGTCACCATATAGACGGCGACGAACAGCCCCAAAGAGGCCAGAGACAGGACACCTAAAAACAGCTTAGCCCTTATGCTCCACCTGCTCATACCGCTACCCCTCCTTTACATACTACCGTCAGATCGTCTCTCAGGGAGATGGGAGGAGTTTTGGACAGCCTGTAGATCATAGGGACAGGCCTGGAGAAAGGGGAGAGGCCGGATCTTGGTTCATCCAGGGCTAACGGCCCCTTCCACCTTATCCACCCCAGTGACTCAAACCATCTGGTCTCCTCGGTGGTCATCATTATCAGGTCGTACCCTGCCCCTTCGTAGTAGCGGCAGACTTCCATAACCGTCATCCTTCCGTAACCTCTGCCCCGATAATCGGGATGGGTCGCCAGTGCGGTAGGGCAGGCCATCGTAAAAGAGCCTTTTCCACCGATGGAGAAAGATCTATCCACCACCATACAGTGGGATATAAGGAGGCCGAGTCCCCTTTTCCCCACGAAATGGATCCCATCGGAGAGCGAGGGGTCGGGATAACCGCCCTCTTCTTCTTTAAAGGCGAGCCTACAGAGCTCTTTTATCTCTTTTTTCTGGTAGGCCCCTAACTCTTTTCCCGATCGAACTAAAAGTCGAAAATGATCCAAAATGATTCCCCCTTAAATTGCGCAGACAAGGCGATCCAGGTCGAAGGTCTTTATAGACCCAGTGGGAACGGCCAGGAGCTTCTCTATGACTCTGTTGTTAAGCTCAATCTTCCTTCGGAGGGTCCTAACGGTCTCTCCGTCGTCGTCGAGGGAGAGAATGAGGTTGACCATCGACTCCCCCAGGACGTTCCCGAAGTAGAAGACTACGTCGGCGACGTCCTCCGGTTCGTCCAGGTCGAAGATCCCTTCCTCTTTTCCCTGGGCGAGTATGGAGATGAAAATGGGCCTCATCCTGTGGGAGGTCCAGGATATGAGCTTATGCCTCAGTAGAACGCTCTCCTCGGTCCAGAAGGAGCGAACTATAAATTTCAGTGCATCCAGATTATCCGCCTTCCACTGGGAGGAAAAGGCAAAAACCGAGTTAAGCTTCTCCAGTGCCCCTAGATCTGAACGCACAATCAGCTCCAGAGCCTCACATCCAGGGTCTATTATTTCCCTGACCACACAGCTTAAAAGGTTCTCTTTAGACTTAAAGTACCTGTAAAAACTTCCCTTGGATATCCTGACCTTGCCGATAATCTCGTCTACCTGTGTGTTTTCGTAGCCTCTGTTGAAAAACAGTTCCTGAGCGGTAGCCATTATCTCTCCTCTGATGTCCCTATCCCTTCGTCTCATAAAAACCCTCCTGCCACAGCTCAGTTTCTCTCGCTAAAAAACGTCGATAAAAAGGCTTTCAAAGAGCCAATCGTCCTTCACTCTCTCCGGAGATCCGCAAATTCCGCCTCTCTCGCAATTAACTTTAAACAAACTCACAACGAAAGCCCTAACACTCCCCAAACACCCATATCTCCAACACCTCCTATATAGACTTTCGGTCTAGACCGACGGTCTATGATATATCACAGAAACGCCCTCCGGTCAATCCCGTCGCAGGGATATCCCTTCAACAAATCAGAGGGGGAGGCATCCGCCTCCCCCTCTGATTTACGTTTTCTCAAAATGGCACGTATAGGCCAGACGATCGCCCCATCTGGATTTAGCTTTAAAGCCAACCCTTCTCGCCAGACCAACCACCGACGAAAGGCCCTGATAGTGAGGGTCAAAAACCGTCTCGGTGATGGAGAGAATCCCTCCTGGCCTGAGGGATTTAAAAATCTCCTCCATAGCCTCTCTCCTCCTGGGTATCTCGCCTAAAACCTGCGAAAGGACAACTCGATCAAACCGGCCTTCCGGCAAAGCCCTCTCTCCAAGACCGGCGACCACGTAGGATATATTCTTCACCCCTTCACAGGAGGCTTTGTCCTTAACTTTATCCACCATTCTCCGCTGTAGGTCCATGGCGGTCACCTTTATCGAGCCAGACAAAGCTCTGGCAAGAGGCAAGGTCAACCGTCCAGAGCCACATCCAGCGTCCAAAACCACCATACCAGGACGAAGATCAAGCCGAGACACCACGAAATCGGAGCGAGCAAACCTGGCGAAGGGGTTTTCAACTTCGATCATACAAGACAGGCAGGATGGCATAGGGAGGGAGTAACGCTTAGATAAAAAACGCCACAGGACGAAGGAAAACACACCTACACCTAGGATCGACAGGCCCCAGATCATCGGCCCTCCTGAGGCCTGCCTAAAGGCATGGCGTAGAGAAAGGACTCTTCGGAGGGAAGACCGAAAGCGTCCTTCAGCTTATCGCCGTCGATGCCGCCGGACGCCAGGGTCCCCAGCCCAATGGACTGAGCCTGAAGATATACGTTCTGGGAGACGTGTCCCACCTCAGCGTGGACACAGAACTCGGCGGCGTCGCCAAAAGTTCCCCTGAGGTCGTCATATCGCCCTGATATCAACAAAATAGCGGGAGCGGACATTATCCAGGGCTGACGGATGGCGGTCATTGTCCTGTCCTTTGCGGGACCGTCGAAGACCGGTACCAGCCTATGTCCAGGCTCGTATCGGTAAAGCCCCTGGCTCAATCCATCCACCTTCTCCGCCACCACGTAGACCGTCAGAGGATAAAGGGCCATGGCGGAGGGTGCGGCCCTGTGCCCCTTCTCTCGGTCGGTCACCCCCTGAGCGGACCACAGAACCTGAGACAGGTCTTCCATAGAGATCGGCGTATCCTGAAAGGACCTTACGGACCTCCTGCTTGCCAATGCTTCCTCGACGGATATCCCGCCGGAGAGAGCGGGCTCAGGGAGGGATATCGCCGATCTATCGGAGTGGGAGAGGGACTGGGACCTCGACTTGGCAAAAATAAAGGGGGAGAACTTCCAAAAGCAGAAAGAACCTCCCACAACGATAACCACAAGGGATATAACCCCGAAGTAGAAGAAAAAAGACCTCATACACAGCACCTCCGTTATATAGACTATCGGTCTATTATACATCCTATCCACTCACAGCATTATCGATAAAAAAACTCAGAGTGCAGGCATAAATACAGGAAAGATAGAAAAGCCCAACGTCTCAAACCTGTGATATGATGCGACATTATTCTGGGGAAACGGGGGGTTTTATCTTTGAACATAGAATATCTGTCTCAGCTGCCGCTTTTCGGCTCTATCGTGAACGCCCTGGCTATATTGGCGGGAACCGCGTTCGGCCTGGTGTTTAGGTCTGCCCTGCCGGAGAGGGTCACCGCATCGGCCTTTCAGGCTATAGGGCTGGTCACCCTGTGGCTCGGCATGTCGATGGCGGGAGCGACGTCGAACATACTGATATTGGTGCTGAGCATAGTGATAGGGACCATAGCAGGGGAGTTTTGGGACCTAGACGGCAAGCTGAGGAGCGAGGCGGAGTCGCTTCAGAGGAGAATAGGGGCTTCGGGAAACTTCACCGAGGGTTTTATGGCGGCGACGCTGCTTTTTTGCATGGGGTCCATGGCGATCCTTGGCTCCATAGAGGAAGGACTCGGCCAGTGGCCCAAGCTGCTTCTGACAAAATCCCTCATGGACGGCGTAGCTTCGGTGGCCTTCGCCGTATCCTTAGGGGCAGGGGTGGCTTTGTCCGCTCTGTCAGTCTTAGTCTACCAGGGAAGCCTTACATTGGCAGCAGGGGCACTTCAACCTTACCTGACCGACGGAATGACGTCGGAGATATCGGCGGTAGGTGGAATCATGCTGATAGGTCTGTCTCTGGGGATCCTGGAGATAAAGAGGATAAAGGTCATGAATATGCTCCCCGCCCTTCTGGTAGCGGGCATATTGGCCATATATATGATATAAGCCGAGGGCATCCCCTCGGCTTGATTTATATGTGCTTCCAGTGTTTGAAGCCCTCTCCCACTACCTCCGCTACGTCCGCTAAAATTATAAAGGCCTTAGGGTCGACGGAGACCACGAAACGCTTCAGATCCATAGCCTGTCTGCGATTGACCACGACCATTATCATGGTCCTTTCGTCGCCGGTATAGGCTCCCGACCCTTCAAGGAGGGTTGCGCTTTTATTCATGTCCTCGACGATAAACCGCCGGACCTCCTCAGGGCAACCGGTTATCACCGAGACCTGCTTCCTGCGATCGAAGGATTTGAGGACGTTGTCTATCGTCAGGCTCTCGACGTAAAGCAGTATACCTCCAAGGAGAAGCCTCTCCATATCCACGACAAACCAGGAGAAAAGCAGTATGGTTATGTTGATATAGAAAGAGTACATTCCGACATCAACTCCCCACTTCTTTCTGGCGGCCATTACCAGGACGTCGGTCCCGCCGGTAGACGCTCCAGCCTTGAAAACAAGGCCGATGCCTAACCCTCCGAGTATACCGGAGAGTATGGCGGCGAGAAGCATGTCGTTCAGCATGGGGTACTCGAAAAGCTCAAAAAAAGCCACCGCACCGGAGGTTAGCATGGAGACGTAGAGGGTCCACAGCACAAACCTAGGCGATAGGACCTTCCACCCCCACCCGAGGAGGATGAGGTTCCCTATAGCTATGACCCAGGCGGGGGATATATCCCAGACGTACTTGGTGAGCAGAGCTATACCGGCGAGACCGGCACCGGCAAAGCGGTATGGAATGGTGAGAGCGACGATAGCGAAGCTCATAAATATAGTTCCTAAAGTGGCGAGAAAGAAAGTACTCCATTCCTTACGAACAAGTTCCATCCCACGGGACCAAAGGCCCACAGATAACCGAGCTGACATCAAAAGACACTCCTCCTAAATACGAATATACGACAAGCTCAGTCCTGCTACTAAAAACCTAACTACAAGGAATAGGTATTTTCCACTACCCTAACGGGGTATTATACCCTATAATATGGCTAGGATTTAGAGACAGGAGGGATAACCATGAACCTGAGAAAGATAATAACACTGGCAGTGGTAATTTTCATCATCGGTGGAACTTTGTACATGAAAGGTCACAAAGGTCCAGAGAGTCCCGACCAGGCCTACGCCCAGGTTTCGGGAGAGTATCCGGAACTGCTCGACTTAGGGGCCCCTGGCTGACCTGCCTGCGTCGAGATGGCGCGAATCCTGGAGGGATTCGAGAAAGACTACACAGGGGTAGAGGTGTCCAAGATAAACCTGATGGAAAACATGGACTACGCCAGAAAGTACAACGTCAGAGTGGTTCCAACTCTGGTGTTCCTGACCCCTGAGGGAGAGATGCTCTACCGCCACGAGGGGATTATGTCATCTGAAGAGTTACAGTCCAAGTGGAACGAACTGGGCTACGAGGTTCAAAAAATAGAGTAGAGAGGAAGGTTTCAATGGGTGATATTTTAGGAGCCGTCCAGACCAGCCTATCCAGCCTTGGCTGGGGGGCTATGGCGGCGGCCTTCGTATGGGGCATCTTCAGCGTCCTCCTCAGCCCCTGTAGCCTGGTGAGCATTCCTCTGGTGGTAGGCTATATACAGGGACAGGGCGGGAAAGGCACCAAAAACGCCCTGGCTATATCGGGGGCTTTCTCTATGGGTATCTTCGTCAACATAGCCCTGGTAGGGGTAGTTATAGCCTCCGCAGGTGCTCTTATGGAGAGCCTCAGTTCAACGATGAACTACATAGTCTCGGCGGTGCTTTTCGTCTTCGGCCTCCATCTGCTGGACGTCATAACCATTCCCTGGTTCGTGTCGGGATCTATAAAAGCGGGAGACAGGAGGGGGCTAAAAGGGGCCCTGGCTTTAGGTGCCCTGTCGGGCATGGCTCTAGGGCCCTGCACCTTCGCCTACATGGCCCCTATGTTGGTGATAGCCATGAAGGCCGCGACCTCCAGCGTAATAAGGGGTATCTCTTTGGTGGCTTTTTACGGCCTGGGCTACTGTGCGGTTATACTGGCGGCGGGGACCTTCGCCAGCCTGTTAGAGGGCTATTTGAGCTGGTCGGAAAAAGGCAGAGGAGCGTTTATAGTGAGCCAGATATGCGGCTGGCTGGTTATCGCCGCAGGCAGCTATTTCCTCTACATCGCATAAAGAAGGTCCCTGGGCTTATCCCAGGGACCTTTTGCTCAATCACTTCTCAAAAGAATCGAGAGATATCCCTTCGATGGATAAAAGCCTTTTTTTAAGCCCAAGCCCACCGGAATAGCCCCCTAAGGTTCCGTTGGACCCGACGACCCTGTGACAGGGGATTATCACCGGGATAGGGTTTCGGCCGTTAGCACCGCCTACCGCACGGCAGGCCTTGTCGTTGCCCATGGAGAGGGCCATTTCCATGTATGACCGGGTCTCTCCGTAGGGGATTTTTCGCAACGCCTCCCAGACCTGAAGCTGAAAGGGGGTTCCTTCAAGGGAGAGAGGCAGGTCAAAGACCTTAAGCTCACCGGCGAAGTATGCCTTGAGCTGGTCGGTAGCGTCTTTCAGCTTTGCCGGAGATTTTTTCCAGACGTTGAATATGGGAACAGGGGCCTTAGTACCCTCGTAGAGCCTCACCAACTTAACGCCCTTTTCGTCCATAGCCACTAAAACGCCGCCCCAATCGGTTGAAACCTGATCGTAAAGAAGCATTACTTAAGCCCTCCCATGATATTGACCATCCATCCGTACAACACCGGAATATGCTGAGGCTTTAGGGCAAAAGTAGCACAAGCTCCCATCGCCACAACACTGTGAAGTATCGATAAAAAGCCCTGAAATCTCTCCCTTAAGGCTATGTAGGCCAGTGCCCACTGGCATACTCCCATCCCTATCAAATAGAATATGACCGGGCTGGTCACCTCGGGCAGATGGGTTATAGCCCTTATTTTAACGATGGTATAGGCGGACCAACCGGTCAGGAAATAAGCCTGAGCCATAAAGAGAACCAGATCTACCGCCACCTTGAGGGCCCTGTTGCTCATCGCTCCTCCTGCCATCTCGCCTACTAGCTCACCTTTCACCAGAGATTCTCTGATTCCCTCGACAAAAGGGGTCACAAACCTGGCGTACAGCACGGCGATTATATAACCCCACAGGGTCATGGATAATGTAAATGAAAAAGCCCTCAAAGCTACACCTCCTCCAGAGAGTATTCCAACGAACCCAGGCCCATAGCTTCCCCATAGCGAAGCTGTTCCATGTGGTCTATCCTGGGATACAGGTCGGAAAAGACGTCCCTTCCGGCACGACTGTTTATGAGGTCGAGACAGGCCTTGTCCAGGGCCACCGGGTCGGTAGAGGAGAGGAAGCCGACGTCGCCGATGACTCTGTCATCGCTCCAGGGAACGCAATCACACTGGGGAGTGATATCCACTACGAAGTTCAGATAGACCGTAGGTCTTTTTCTTCCCGTCACCGCTCCTAGGGCGTACTCGGCCATCCGCCTCTGAAAGAGGGGGAGGTCGGTGCGCCAGTCAAGGGATATAGCCGACGCAGGACAGACCGTCAGGCACTCCCCACATCCGATACATAGCTCGACGTCTATGGACGCCTTGTGATCCCCCATAGAAACCGCCTTGGTGGAGCAGCTTCTGTAACATCTTCCACAGCCTATGCACCTTTCCCTATCCACCGACATCCTGGCGGAGTGCTGGTCTTTTTTGCCCTGAGCGGGAGCACAGCCCATAGCCAGGTTCTTGACTGCCCCACCAAAACCTCCCATTACGTGGCCTTTGAAATGGGAAAGCACCACCATGCCATCGGAAGCCACTACATCTGAGGCTATTTTCACCGACGAAAAAATCTCTCCCTTTACGGGAATTTCGACGAAATCGTTGCCTCTTAGGCCATCGGCGATGATCAAAGGGGCTCCTGTCACCTCGTAGCCAAAACCATGTTCTAACGCGGTGACCAGGTGATCCACCGCGTTCTTTCTGCTCCCGGTGTAAAGGGTTCCAGTATCGGTGAGAAAGGGCTTTCCTCCCTGCTTTTTTACCCAGTCTGCCGCTTTTCTCACGAAAATAGGACGTATAAAAGAATCACAACCGCTTTCCCCGAAATGCAGCTTAATTGCGGTCAAATCCCCTTTTCTGACCGACTTACCTCCCGCCGACTCCAGGAGTCGGACTATTTTACTTCCCTTGTTATCCTCCGCTGTTTTTGACCCTATACCGCAGAAAAATACCTTTGATGCCAAAGGGCATCCCCCCTTCACATAAATAACTTCTACTCTGCACATCAATAATAGCAAGATTACGGACAAAAAGCACTTATAAATTTCAAATATGCAATTTTAGTATTCTATATTTTTTATAAAAATGGCCCCCGTCCTAAAGGGCGGGAGCCATTAAACCTAATTATCCTCAAAAAGCGAGTTGTTCCACCGCTTCATCTCCGCTCTGACCATAAACCAGCCTAGGACACCTCCACCTACGTCGACGATAGGGAAAGTCGCCCAAACCCCGTCCACCCCAAAGAAAGGGGGCAGGAGAAGCAATGGGGGGAGCAGGAAGAAAAACTGCCTGCAAAGGTTAAGAATTATGCTCTGTTTAGCCTTACCCAGGGCCTGAAAAACGAAACCCGATATGATAGCGATCCCAGCCATAGGAAGGCCTAGATAGCCTATTCTCATGGCCCTGACGGTCATCGATATCAGTTCCTGACTGTCCTTGTTAAAGAGCATGGTTAGCTGTCTTGGAAAAGCCTGGGCCACTATCAAGGAACAGATAAAGAAACCTACCGCAGCACCCATAGCCAAGTAGACCGTTTTTCTGACCCTTTCAAAGTTGCCCGCACCGTAGTTGTAACCGATGAGAGGCTGTGCTCCCTCCCCTATTCCGATAGCCGGCATAAAGAGAATACTGTCCAGGCTGAAAAATATACCCATAGCGGAGATGGCCATCTCCCCTCCCAAGCGACTGAGGGTCCGGTTAAACAGGATCATCACCATGACGAAAAACATCTCCATCATAAAGGGAGAAAAGCCCACCGCCGCCATCTCCGTCAGGATGGACCTATCGGGCCTGAACGCCGAGCGGACGAAACGAAGCTGTCCGACACCTCTGACGTAAAAAGCTATAACCCAGCAGGCCGCCCCAAACTGGGCAACCACCGTCCCGAGAGCCGCTCCTTTAACGCCCATCCCCATCTTGACTATAAATATCCAGTCGAGGACGATATTAGCGAAGGCCCCTAGAATCAGGGTCCCCATAGCGTACCTTGGATGCCCTTCCGCACGGATAAAGTAGTTGCAGCAAAAGCCGATAAGCTGAAAAGGGACTCCCCACAGGACTATGGACATATAGTCCTTAGTCATAGGCATTATGATAGGGCTAGCACCGCAGAGCCTCATCAGGTCGTCCATAAAGGTAAAACCTACGGTAACCACAAGCACCGACGAAACCACCATGGCGATGAAGCCGTTGCCCATGACCTTTTGAGCCCTCTCGGGGTTGCCCGCTCCTAGCCCCCGGGAGATCTGAGACGACGACCCCACCCCTATTAATATACCTGTGGATATTATCAACAGAAAAAACGGGAAAGCCACGGTGATAGCCGCTATTCCGTTAGGTCCTACCGCATGGCCTATAAACATACGGTCCACTATGTTGTACAATGCACTTGCCACCATTCCCACGATTGCGGGAATGGAGAACTGGAGCAGAAGACGGCCGATAGGCTCGTATCCCATCCGTTCAGAACGTTCTACCGATGTCATTGCTTGAAAACCTCCGTGATCACAAAAACTGTCCGCCTATTGTAGAGCAACTGGCATAAAATAGCTATTTTTCTCCAGACAGGCTACAATATGCGGATACATTGAGTATCGGGACATTATCGCCTTTCCCCAAGGGAAAGGTCAATAGACATATGAAGGAGGAAACAAAAATGATAGCCATAACAGGAGCCAATATATACACCGTATCGTCGGGAAACATAGAAAACGGGACGGTTATCGTCGAAGGCAGGACAATTTCTGCGGTGGGAAATAACCTGGAGATTCCATCAGGCGCCACGGTTATAGACGGAAGGGGCTGCACCCTCACGCCGGGCCTTATAGACGCCCACACCCACATAGGGACCTGCCCAGAGGGTATGCCCTACACCATGACCGACGAAAACGACATGACAAACCCCTCCACGCCCCAGCTCAGAATACTGGACTCCATATACCCTTTCGACGAGGCCTTCGAGGAGGCCAGAAAGGGAGGGGTCACAACCGTACAGGTCCTGCCGGGAAGCGGTAACGTCGTCGGAGGACAGGGAGCGGTCATAAAGACCTTCGGCCTGGTGGTGGACGAAATGGCCGTAGCCTCCCCATCGGGAATGAAAGCCGCACTAGGGGAGAACCCCATAGGGGTCTATAAAGAGAAGCACCAGATGCCCACCACCAGAATGGGCAACGCCGCCTGCATGAGGGCGACCCTTCAGGAGGCGGTCAACTACAAAAGGCAGAAAGACCACAACGAGAACAAGAAGGACGACGACAAAGAGCCCTTCGAGGTAAAGCTCGACATGGAGGCACTCCTTCCGGTGGTGAACGGCACCATGCCCCTGAGAGTCCACTGCCATAGGGCCGACGACATAGCCACGGCTATCAGGATAGCGGAGGAATTCGACATAAAACTCACTATGGAGCACTGCACCGAGGGACACCTCATAGCGGATTTCCTGGCGGAGAAAAAGGCCATGGCGGCGGTAGGGCCGACCTTAGGATGTCGGCCGAAGATAGAGCTCCGTCACATGACCTGGGACACGCTAAAAGTCTTCGCAGACAAGGGGATACATTTTTGCATAATAACCGACCATCCGGTAACCCCGGTCCACACCCTTATGACCTGTGCGACGATGGCTCACAAGGCGGGACTGACCAGAGAACAGGCTCTGAGGGCGATCACCCTCTCCGCGGCGGAACACCTCGGTCTTGAGGACAGGCTAGGCTCTATAGAGCCGGGCAAAGACGGAGATATGGTCCTTTGGAAGGGAGACCCTTTCGACACCAGGACCGAGGTCAAATCCACACTAATAGACGGCAAGGTAGTTTACGACGCATAAATATAACGAGGGCCGACTTAAACGTCGGCCCTCGTTATATTTATGCACCAGACCTAATCAATCGTCGAGGAGGAAGCAGGCGACCTGGTGGTCCGACTCGACCTCTTTAAGGAGGGGTTCCTCCACGCTGCACCGGTCGGTGGCGTAGGGACAGCGGGTGTGGAAGCGACATCCTTCAGGAGGATCGATAGGAGAGGGTATATCCCCTTTAAGCTCCACCCTGTCGACCTTTATGGTGGGATCGGGGAGTGGAATCGCCGACATAAGGGCCTTGGTGTAGGGGTGAAGAGGGTTTGAGAACATGGACGCCTTGGAGGTTATCTCCACTATCTTCCCCAGGTACATTATGGCTATCCTGTCGGAGATGTGTTTAACCACCGAAAGGTCGTGAGTTATGAACAGATAGGTCAATCCAAGATCCTGCTGGAGATCCCTGAGCTCGTTGAGCACCTGGCTCTGAATGGAGACGTCCAGGGCGGACACCGGCTCGTCACAGACGATAAACTTAGGATTGAGGGCCAGGGCTCTGGCTATACCTATACGCTGCCTCTGACCGCCGGAGAACTCGTGAGGATGGCGAAAACGGTGCTCTGGCCTGAGCCCCGCCTTGACTATCACGTCGGTGACGTATCGGTCCAGTTCCTTGGCTCCCTTGGCTATGCCGTAGAGCTTTACCGCCTCTCCGACTATCTCTTTTACCGTCATACGGGGATTAAGGCTGCCGTAGGGGTCCTGGAAGATGATCTGGATGTTCTGTCTCACCTTACCGGGATCTTCCTTTAGCATCTGGCCTATCTCCTTGCCCTGGAAGTAGACCGAACCGGCGGTTGGCTCCAGAAGATGCATCAGGGTACGGCCGGTGGTGGACTTACCACACCCCGACTCTCCGACGACCCCCAGCGTCTCTCCCTCCCTTATGGAGAAGGAGACACCGTCCACCGCCTTGACGTGATTGACAACCTTTTTAAATATCCCTTTGCGGATGGGAAAGTATTTTTTCAGCCCCTCCACTCGGAGAAACTCTTCACGACTGGATACGCTCATTCCTCTGCCCCCTCTCTCTCGGCACTGTCCTCGTAAAGCCAACAACGGACCTTGCGATTTCCCTTGAGGAGATAGAGGGGAGATTCCTCCCTCACGCATCGATCCATACAGCGGTCGCAACGGTTGTGGAACTTGCATCCCCCGGGGAAGTTAAGGGGACTGGGGACGACGCCGGGAATTACGTCCAGCCTCTCCCTGTCCGAGTCCATTCTAGGTATGGACCTGAGAAGTCCCTGGGTATAGGGGTGCTTAGGGGTTCCGTAGAGAGGCTCTACGTCCGCCTCTTCGACGACCTTACCTGCGTACATGACTACCACCCTCTGGGCCATCTGAGCTATGACCCCAAGGTCGTGGGTTATGAACATAATGGCCGAGTTCAACCTCTCCCGCAGCTCGTTCATCAGATCCAGTATCTGAGCTTGAACCGTGACGTCCAAGGCGGTGGTGGGCTCGTCGGCTATGAGCAGTGCGGGGTTGCAGGCCAGGGCCATAGCTATCATCGCCCTCTGCCTCATCCCCCCGGAGAGCTGGTGAGGGTATTCGGTCACCCTCTGTTTGGGCGAGGGAATGCCTACCAGATCGATCATCTCCACCGCCCGGTCCAAAGCCTGACGATCGTTCATGCCCTGATGAAATCTCAGAGGCTCCATTATCTGCTCCCCTATGGTGTAAACCGGGTTAAGGCTGGTCATTGGCTCCTGAAAGATCATGGAGATATCGTTTCCCCTGATCTTTCTCATTTCAGGCTCGGAAAGGTCGAGGAGATTTTTACCGTTCATCAAAATCTCTCCTCCTGCGACTCTGCCGACAGGTTTAGGGAGGAGCTGCATTATGGACAACGACGTAACCGACTTTCCACAGCCCGATTCCCCTACTATCCCTAAAGTCTTTCCGGGCTCTATGGAGAAAGAGACTCCGTCAACCGCCTTGACGGTTCCGGCGTCGGTGTCGAAATAGGTTTTCAGGTTTTTAACTTCCAGCAATGCCATAGTGGATCCCTCCTACCTCTTCAGCCTGACGTCCAGAGCGTCTCTGAGACCGTCTCCGACGAAATTGAAGGCCAAAACGGTGTACATAATGGCCATACCGGGGAAAATCGCCCACCACCACTGGCCGGTTGCCAGGTATTTCTGGCCGACGGAGATCATCAGTCCCCAGCTGGGCATCGGGGGTTGAGCTCCAAATCCCAGGAAGGCCAACCCCGCCTCCACCATGATGATGCTTCCCAGCCCTAAGGTAGCCTGAACTATTACCGGGGCTACGGCGTTAGGAAGTATGTGGGAGAAGATAATTCGCCTAGTAGGTATGCCTAGCGCTCTGGCTGCCTCGACGTACTCCCTTTCTCGGAGGGATATAAATTGAGCTCTGGTTATCCTAGCTACAGGAACCCAGGTAACCAGCCCGATAGCCACAAAAACCACCATCATACTGGGGTTATTGAACACCGCTATAATCGCCAGGACGAAAAGGAAGAAGGGAAAGGCGAAGACCACGTTTATAAGCCAGGAGATAGCATCGTCTATCTTACCTCCAAAAAATCCCGCCATAGCCCCTAGTGGGATACCTATCAACAGGGAAACTATGGTGGCAAAAACGCCTATCTGAAGGGATATCCTGGCTCCAAAGATAACCCTGCTGAGGATATCCCTGCCGTACAGGTCGGTCCCCATGAGGTGTTTCATCGACGGAGCGGCCAGTTTAGCGGCCTTACCTTCGGTCCATATTAGCTGTTTAAAGGGATCGTAGGGAGCTATGTAGGGAGCGAAAAGGGCTATCCCCAGGAGAATCAGCACCATTACCAGCCCGATCATGGCCAGCTTATTTCGGCTGAACCTTACCCACGCCTCATACCATAGACTGCCGTGCTTACGCTCTTTAGTTGCCTCCGGTGCTTTATCGTTGGTAGTCATTTCGGGCCTCCTAATCGTAGCGAATTCTCGGGTCGAAGAGACCGTAGGATATGTCGACTATCAGGTTGGCGAAAAGGAATATGAGTGCCATGAAGATAACCGTTCCCCTGATCATAGGGAAGTCCCTAGCCACTAGGGCCTCAACGGAAAGCCTGCCAACCCCGGGCCAGGCGAAGATAGTTTCGGTGAGCACCGCACCGGAGAGTAGGGAGGCTATCTGGGTTCCCACTATGGTCACCACCGGTATCATGGCGTTTTTGAGGGCGTGTTTCATGACCACCACGTTGCCCGATAGTCCCTTAGCCTTAGCGGTCCTTATGTAGTCCTGGTTGAGAACTTCGAGCATACAGGAACGGGTGAGACGGGCGGTCAGGGCACCGGGCCTGACGCCTAAGGTGATAACCGGCAGAATTAGGTATCTCCAGGAACCGTCGCCGTAGCCGGCACCAGGCAGCCATCCAAGGCCATAGGCGAAGATAAGCAACAGCAGAAGCCCGACCCAGAAGACCGGCGCACTGACCCCTGCTATAGCTATTATCATCGCCGAATAGTCGAAAACCGAGTATTGCTTCACCGCCGAGACTATCCCGGCGGCCACACCTATAACCGTCCCCAGGATCAGAGCCCAGAGGGCCAGTCTAGCGGTAGCTCCAAGCCTTCCCATAATGGCGGTAGAGACCTTCTCGTTGGTCCTGTAGGACGTTCCGAGGTCTCCTTTTATAAGCTGGGTCATAAAGTTGATGTATTGTTTGTGAAGAGGAAGATCTATCCCGAGGTCCTGCCTTATCTTAACCAGCGTCTCAGGATCACCTCTTTGCCCCATGAGTATCATCGCCGGATCTCCAGGAACGACGTTCACTAAGATAAACACCGCCGTAACTACGCCCCAGACAACGGGGATAGTGTACAGAATTCGCCTCATAATGTAACTAAACATCGGGCACCTCCAATCTTTAGATAGAGAAAAATAAGATTTAAGTTCGCTTTTGGTCTCTAACCCTATTCGGTCAGAGAGCCCCGATCGCCTGCCAGGTCCCGTGATTATGCAATCCCCTCACCTCCGAAACACTGTTTGAACATAAGTTACAAAATCCCCTATCCTCAGACAAAAGCCTCAAGCACAAAAAAGCATTTACCGCTATTTTCCAGCATAAGAAAGCAACAAGCCTCAAGTTAGAAATGCTCAACAACAACGCTTTAGCTCAAGGAAGGGAACTCTTAGTTCATTATACATCTAATTTGCCCGATAAGCATCTACTTTTGCAACCTGCCCTATTGCCCAGATGGTCAACTGACAGTATACTCACAATGGATACTCAAGACGGATATTTATCGCCTGAATAAACCGCTCGACCTAAGGGAGGCCGCAAAAGCGGTCTCCCTTTTTACGCATCTAAACAGAGAGGACGATGTAGAGTGAAAAGCAAGGAAAATATCTCCAAAGAGGACATCCTAAGATTTAAGTTCCTGGGAAGCCCCAAAATATCCCCCACAGGAAGTCACATATGCTTCCTCCTGTCCACCGCCAACTTAGAGGACAACCGCTACGACTCGAACCTGTGGATCCAGGAGATAGGGACTGGGAAAAGCTACCCCCTCACCACATCGGGGAGAGAAAAAGCCTTCTGCTGGACCAAAGACGGATCTATAGCCTTCGTCAGCGGCAGGAAAGGCCCCGCCAAGGGTACGTCGGAGCTGTTTACCATAGCCCCCTCCGGCGGAGAGGCCCGCTCTATGGGCAAGGTGGAGGTCTCGGTCTCGTCTATCGCTCATATGGGAGGTGATAGATATCTGCTCTCCGCCTCCGACCCCAGAGAGACAAAGCCCTTGGAGGGAGCGGACTACATGACCTTCACCCAGGTGCCCTTCTGCTCCAACGGCAAGGGCTACACAGGGCAGAGCAGAAACGGTCTTTACTCATACATATCCGGCGGAATCGCTGAAAGACTCACCCCCGACGATCTGGACGTAGACCGATTCAGGCTATCGAAGAACATGGACAAAGCCCTGATAACCGGCAGAGAGTACACCGACGTAAAGCCCCTATTCTCAGGTCTCAGAGAGCTCGACCTTGCCTCGGGAAAGCTCGATGTCCTCCTGCCGGACCAGGGATTCGACTGCCGCTGTGCCGACTATCTAGGGGACAAAATAGTCCTGACCGGCTCGGACCTGTCCAAGCACGGGATAAACCAGAACGCATCGTTCTTCTGCCTGGAGGGAGGGGAACTGAAAGAGATCACCCCGGGGTTGGACAGGGGACTCAGAAACTCCATAGGCTGCGACTGTAGGTATGGCACCTCCGACATGAACCTGGCATTTTTCGTCGACGGTGGATACATCTGGTTTGTGTCCACCGACAGGACCAGGTCCAACCTCCACAGATTAGATCTGGACGGCCATATTGAGCGGATAACTAAGGATCTTTCGTCGGTGGACGACTACCACGTCTTTAATGGCAAGATCGCCATCGTGGGCCTTAAAGGACTGGAGCTTCAGGAGCTTTACTCTATCGAGGACGGCGAGGAAAAGGCCCTGACTTCCTTCAATAGCTGGTTCTCCGAGGAGAGAGAGCTATCTCGACCGGAGGCCCTTGAAAGCCACGCCGACCCGGCCTGGAACATAGACGGATGGGTGATGAAGCCAACAGGATACGAGTGGGGAAATACCTACCCCGCCGTAGTTCACGTCCACGGCGGGCCGAAGACCGCCTTCGGCGACGTATTCTTCCACGAGATGCAGCTTTGGGCGGCCAGAGGCTACGTGGTGGCCTTCTGCAATCCCAGGGGAAGCGACGGAAGGGGCAACGACTTCGACGACATAAGGGGAAAATACGGCACAGTGGACTACGACGACATAATGGCCTTCACCGACAAAGTCGCCGCCCTGCCCTACGTGGACGAGAGCCGTATGGCCATAACCGGGGGGTCTTACGGAGGCTATATGACCAACTGGGTTATAGGCCACACCGATCGTTTTAAGGCGGCGGTATCCCAGAGGAGCATATCCAACTGGGTCTCAAAGGCGGGGATATCGGACATAGGATATTATTTCGTCCCCGATCAGCAGGATGCAGACATATGGGAGGACGTCGAAAAACTGTGGTGGCACTCGCCTCTAAAATACGCAGACCGGGCAAAGACGCCGACGCTGTTTATCCACTCCGACGAAGACTATCGGTGCGAACTATCCCAGGGATTACAGATGTTCACCGCCCTGAAACGGCACGGTGTCGAGAGCAAGATATGCGTTTTCAAAGGGGAAAACCACGAACTCAGCAGGAGCGGAAAGCCTAAAGAGAGGTTGGCCAGACTGGAGGAGATATGTCTCTGGTTCGACCACTATCTTAAGGTTTAGCCGAGTCTAAAGGGTGGGGTAAATCGAGCTATCGATTTACCCCACCCTTTCTTTGTTGGCTATGATTTAAAACCCTTGCCCACTCTGATACAATGGAGAATATAGTCTCAAAACAGAAAAGGACAGAGAGGAGATGAGGTCATTGGAGGAGAAAATCAGGGTATTGATAATCGATGACTCACCTTTTATCCACAAGACGATAAAGAAAGCTCTGGCGGATAACGAGGGAATCGAGGTAGTGGGGACAGCGGAAAACGGCCGTATAGGCCTCGACATGGTCGAGAGCCTGAAACCCGACATAGTGACCCTTGACGTAACCATGCCGGTGATGGACGGTCTGGAAACCGCCGAGGAGATGGCGAAGACACACCCCTCGGTGAAGGTCATAATGCTCAGCGCTATGGGAGACAACGACCTGGTGACCAAGGCCACCTCTTTAGGGGTCAAGCACTTTCTGACCAAGCCCTTCGAGTCAAAGGACCTCCAGAAGGCCATATTCAACGTCCTGCGGGAGGCGTAGCCATGTCGGAGGACAAAAAGGCCCTGGTGATGCAGGCTATCTGCGATGGATTTTTATCCATCGCAAAGGATCTGGGTGAGAGGGACTTCTCTCCCCAGTCCGATGACCAGCCTATAGGGCAGGACAAAATCGCCGTAATACTGAGTATGATATCGGAAGACGAGTCCATGAGAGGCCGTTTTCTCTTCGAGGGAGACGCCGCCCAGATAAAGGACCTGGCGGAGGGTATGAACGGCGAGACCCTGTCGGACAGGGCGGAGGTGTTTTTCTCCGTTGGGGAGTTCGCCAACATGGTCTGCGGCAAGGCGGTCACGGTGGTGAACAACGCCTATAAGGGCACCAACTTCCGGCTGACGCCACCGGCCATATTCTCCGGCACCAACATGGAGATAACCACTCCCTCGGTTCAGAGCACAGAGCTAAAATACAGCGGCCCGGTGGGGCTGGTCCGAATAGACGTAGGGTTTGAGGGGGTGTAGCCGGTGGAGCTTAGAGAGACCGTCCCTATAGCGGTAAAAGAGACTTTGGCTATGTTTAACCTGTCCGCCCAGGACGCAGGTGAGATGGAACAGGGCAGTCTGACCTCCGCCAACCAGGTCAACGTCCTCATAGGGCTAACAGAGGGCCTGAGGGGCAACCTGATGATAGGGCTATCCAGATCCCTCGCTATGACCATAGCTTCCGGCATGATGGGAGGCATGGAGGTAAAGGAAATGGACGTGATGGCCCGGTCGGCCATAGGGGAGCTGGGAAACCTGGTGTCCGCGTCGGCGGTGCTTAAGATGGAGAGGGAAGAGACCATCCAGATATCCCCTCCGACGGTGGCCATCGGAGACAGGATGTTCCTCATGATAAGCAGGGCTCCCTCGACGGTAATCCAGTTTCAGGTCGGATCGGAGAGGCTCGCCATAAGATTCGCCCTGGAATAGGCCAAGACCCTTAGGAAAGGGGGGATCAGCCATGGCCAACGACCCAAAGGACCTGGTGGACGACATAATAGGAGGAGACGAACAGGACTCGGAGTTTCTCCAGGACTTCCTGGTGGAGACGAGAGAACACCTGAGCTCCATAGAGATAGCCGCCCTGGAGCTTGAGAGCGGAGGGGACATGAACATAGTCCACAGTATCTTCCGCTCCTTTCACACCATAAAAGGACTGGCGGGCTTTGTGAACCAACCTCTGGTCCAGAAGATAGCCCACAGGACCGAGACAGTCCTGGACGGATGCAGAAAGGGGACCGTTCCCCTGGGAAAAGCGGTGGTGGACGGCATACTGGCCTCCTCTGACCTCATCTCCCGGATATGTTCGGACCTCAACCTGCTGAAAGACCAGGGATTTACCGCTCAGATAGAGGCCCATCTCCGTTATATGGAGAGCAAGGACTGGAGCGAGGTAGAGGAACCACGGGAAAAAATCCCCGGCAAGATAGGGGAGGTACTGATCAGTCAGGGCAAGCTGGATAGGGAAAAGGTAGAGGCTCTGCTTAAGTCCCAACAGGAACATCACCCCGACCTCAAGTTCGGCCAGGTGGCGGTTAAGGAGGGAGCCATAGCCCCCGATCAGGTGGTTCAGTCCCTCAGATCCCAGGAGACACCACAGGCTCCTCCGGAGGAAAAGGAGGTCCAGGAAAAGCCCGCCGCAACCCAACAGCACCATCCGACAGGAGACCAAGTCAGAATACCGACGTACAAGCTGGATAACCTGGTCAATATGCTAGGAGAGCTCCTCATAACCCAGTCCCAGGTGGAGCAGGAGGCCATCTCCCGGTTTGGTGCTAACGACAGCCTGGTGTCCCATCTACTCAGGATGTCCAGGATAACCAAGGAGATCCAGAACACCTCCATGTCCCTCAGCATGATATCCCTTAAGACGACCCTCCAGAAGATACAGAGGATAGCCAGGGACACCGTCCAGGAGCTGGGCAAGTCGGTGGACTTCAAAGTATCCGGCGAGGAGACCGAGATCGATCGAGGGGTAGCGGAGAAGATACTGGACCCTCTGGTACACCTGGTAAAAAACGCCATATCCCACGGAATAGAGCTGCCGGAGGACCGAGAGGCCAAGGGGAAACCCAGAACCGGCACGGTGTCAGTGGACGCCTACAGCAAAAGAGGCAGCGTCTATATAGAGATATCCGACGACGGCAAAGGCCTTGATCCAGATCTGATCCTCCACAAGGCCATAGAGAAAAAGCTGGCTGACCAGTCGAGAAACTACAGCGACGACGAGATACTGAGCTTTATCTTCCTGCCGGGCTTCTCCACCCTCCAGACCGCCAACAACATATCCGGTCGAGGGGTAGGAATGGACGTAGTCAGGACGGAGATATCCAAGACCGGAGGCAAGGTGGAGATTAAAAACAGCCCCGGACAGGGATGCTCTTTCGTCCTGAAGATCCCCATAAACATGGCGGTATTGAACGGCACGGTGCTGGACATACTGGGAGAGCACTACATAATACCGACCCTCAACGTCAAGCAGATACTCAAGCCCGAGGAACACCAATGGATATCCGTAGGCGGCAAAGAGATAATGCTCAAGGTCCGAGAATCGGTCATACCTATGGTCCCTATAGCCGCCATCTTCGACAAGGAAGAACAGTTCGACAGAGAGTTAGACGGAGAGCTGATGGTCCTCATAGAGCTGGAACATCAGATTAAAGCCCTTCCGGTCCGGTCGGTAATAGGGAGACAGGAGATCGTTGTGAAGCCACTGGGCAAAGAGTTTGGATCCCTGGAGTTTGTATCAGGAGCGTCCATTCTCGGAGACGGCAAGGTCTCCCTTATACTGGACGTAGAGGCCCTTTTCAGAGACGGAGGTGAATCAACTTGGAGCAACTCAGCGGCAAATATCTGACCTTTTCCCTGGGTAAGGAGGAGTACGGAATCCCTATAGGCAGGGTTAAGGAGATTATCGGAATGATGGAGATAACCGAGGTACCTAGGACGCCGTCCTTCATCCGAGGGGTAATAAACTTAAGGGGGAAGATCATCCCCCTTATGGACCTACGGCTCAAGTTCGGCCTCCAGGAAAAGGAGTACACCGAGCGGACCTGTATCATAGTGGTCGAGATGATAGGCGAGGAGCGGTCCATCCAGATGATGGGAGTGGTGGTCGACATGGTCTCCGAGGTGGTCAACATAACAGAAGGGGAGACCGAGGCCCCCCCTCAGTACGGCGGCGGACAGGTCCGCTTTCTGGCGGGAATGGGCAAGGTTAAAGGCAAGGTTGTCATGCTTCTGGACGTTCATAAAGTGCTGGACGACCAGGAAATGGCCATGATCAAGGAGATAAAGGGGGCGTAGGGTATGTTCAAGAACGCAAAGCTCGCCGTAAAGATATCCTTCGGGTTCGCTATAGTCCTTTTAATAGCTATCGTCATAGGAAGCCTGGGGATATTCAACATGAAAAACGTCCAAAAAGAGGCCACCGAGCTGGCGGAGATGAACGTCCCGGAGATCGACGTCGCCAGCCGGATGGAGAGACGGGCCAGAGAGACCATGTACGAGATAAGGGGCTACGGCTACACGGAAAACGAGACCATGCTCACCGCGGGCAAGGCCCACTTAACCAGACTGATAGAGCTTTTCGGTGAAGGGCAGGAGCTGGTATCCCGGTATCCCCAGGGTCTTAAGAACTTCGGAGAATCGGCCCAGACCGCCAAAAGACACGCCGAGACCTACCTCCAGCTCGTCGATGAGACCGAGTCAAACGTCGCCCAGATGAACCGCATAAGGGCCAGCATGAACGACGCAGCGGGTAGCTTCATCCGAGCCACCTCCGATTATCTGGACAACATGAACCGAAAGATGGACGACCATATAACCTACTCGGACGTCTCGGCGATAAAGGGCAGGATAGCCAAGATAAACGACGTAAACAAAGTGCTTGACCTGGGCAACGAGGTCCGAATAGCCACCTGGAGGAGCTTAGCGGAGAGGGACGTCAAGGGAATCAGAGACGTCCTGCCTAACTTCGACAAGATGGACTCTATCCTCGCCGCCTTGAGGTCCAACACCACCGAGCAGGAGGACCTGAGGAGCCTCGACCAGATCGGCCAGCACGCCAGACAGTACGGCACCTACATGACCCAGCTGGCCCAGGCCTTCGAGCACCATGACGTTCTGGCCGCCAAAAGGGTAGAGACAGGGGACTTTATACTGGCCTTAGCGGATCAGGAGGCCAGACACGGAATGGACAGCACCGTCAAGATAGCCAACGGAGCGGTCTCCAGTTTGTCCAGCGCCTCAACGGTGCTGGTGATAGGGCTTATTGTGGCGGTTATAGCAGGATCGCTTTTAGCCTTCGTCATAACCTTAAGCATCACCAAGCCTATAGGTAGAATATCCCAGATACTCTCCGAAGGGGCCAGCCAGGTGGCGTCGGCTTCGGGCCAGCTTTCGGAGGCCAGCCAACAGCTGGCGGAGGGAAGCTCGGAACTGGCTTCGTCAATAGAGGAGACCTCGGCGACGCTGCAACAGTCGTCCTCTATGGTCAGACAGAACAACGAAAACACCAAACAGGCAGCAAGCCTCTCCAAGCAGGCCATGGAATCCGCCGAGGGCGGCAACAGAGAGATGAACCAGATGATGGTCTCTATGGGAGAGCTCAAAAAATCCAGCGACGACATAGCCAAAATAATAAAGGTCATAGACGAGATAGCCTTCCAGACAAACATACTGGCCCTCAACGCAGCGGTAGAGGCAGCCAGAGCGGGAGAGGCGGGAATGGGCTTTGCTGTGGTAGCGGAGGAAGTTCGTAACCTTGCCCAAAGAAGTGCCCAGGCCGCCAAGGACACCGCTTCGATCATAGAGACCAACATCGAGCTGTCCCAGGCGGGAGTGGCGGTGGCGGAGAAGGTGAAGACCTCCCTTGAGGAGATCTCCACAGGGTCCAGAAAGGTCAGCGAACTGGTGGACGAGATAACCGCCGCGAGCCAGGAGCAGGCCCAGGGGATAGAGCAGATCAACAAGGCTATCCTACAGATGGACCAGGTAACCCAGAACACCGCGTCGAACGCCGAGGAGAGTGCGTCCGCCTCTGAGGAGCTAAACGCCCAGGCTGAGAGCATGAACGAGGCGGTCCAGAACCTGATAGCCCTCATAAACGGCGCAAAAGGGATGTCTCAGTCTCTGGCTATAGCCCCTCCGGCATACGAGCACAAACAGTCGAAGAGACAGGCCCCAGTTCATACACAAAAGCCTAAGATGACCACAAAGGCCAGACAGCCTAAGCCCGACTCATCCCACGTGGTTCACCCCGAGGACGTTATACCTCTGGAGGACGACCTTCAGGATTTTTAAGGTGAAGCCATGAACCCAAAGTCCATGACCGATAACCAGTTCCTCAAGTATCAGGATCTCATATATCGCCGGCTTGGCATACTCTACAAGGAAGAGAAGAGGGACATGCTTCTAGGCAAGGTATCGAAGCACATGAGGACCATGGGGATAGAGAGCTACGATCAGTTCTTTCAGATCATACGGTCTGCAGGGGAAAGCGATAAGGCATGGACCGACCTGGTGGACGACATCACCATACACACCACCAACTACTTTCGAGAGAGAAACCACTTCGACTATATCTCCCGAAACGTGGAGACCATAATCAAGAACAATCCGAGAATAGCCCAGAGGGCGGAGGTCCGAGGATGGAGCTCCGCCTGCTCCACCGGAGAGGAAGCCTACACTCTGGCCATGGTCCTTAAAGACTGTATGGGAGAGAGGGCCGTCCCTAAAATCCTGGCCACCGACGTCAGCAAAGGATCGATGGCAAAGGCCATAAAGGGAGAGTACCGAAAGGACATCCGGCGAGACGTTGACCCTTTGATCCTACAGAGATACTTTATCCGAGTGGGGGAGAACTACAAAGTCAACAAGGATATAAGGAGATTTATCACCTTCAGGAGCTTCAACCTGGCGGATAACTTCCCCTTCAGGGACACCTTCGACCTGATATTCTGTAGAAACGTCATGATCTACTTTTCGCCGGAGATGCAGCAGTCGCTGCTCAACAAACTGTACAGGGCCCTCACCCCTGGGGGGCTGCTTTTCATCGGTCATTCGGAAAGCCTCATAGGAAAGGTCCACCGATTTCAGTACATCCAGCCTACGGTGTACATGAGGTAGCCTTAAAGATCCAAGAGGAAGGAGGAGATAGTCCGTGAAAATCCTGGTTTTCGAGGACGACCCGGTATGCGCCACGGTCCTCAGGGAGATAGTGCGTCCCATGGGTGACTGCCACGTGGCATACGACCCCTGCGACGGAGTGGAGCTGTTTAAAAAAGCTCTGGAGGATGGAGTTCCGTACGACTGCGTTTTTATGGACATTATGATGCCAAAAATGGACGGCCATCAGGCCCTCAACGAGATAAGGAAGGAAGAGGCTAAAAGGGACATATGGGGGCTGGACTCGGTGAAGGTCGTCATGGTGACCGCCCTTGGTGACTTCGACACCATAAAAAAATCCTTCAGAGGACAGTGCGACGGGTATCTTGTAAAGCCTATCAGAAAAAAACAGGTTTTTCAGATACTGCGAGAGCTGGAGATTCTGGATGATAGGGAGCCCTAACGGCATCGCAGAGAATACCGCAATCGACAGCTACTACCTCCAGCCGGGGTACATCTTCGTGAGCAGGACGCCCAGCACTATCAGGACGGTGCTGGGCTCCTGCGTATCGGTGTGCCTATGGGACAGAAAGAAGAGATGGGGAGGGATGAACCACTATATATACTCCAGACCATGGAGCGGACAGAGAAACGCCCAGTTTGGCTCCATATCCATACCCTATATGGTAAAGATGGTGCTGGACCAGGGGGCGTCCAAAGCGGACCTCGCTGCCCACGTAGTTGGAGGGGCCCAAAACCCCCATCTAGCGAAGGAGATCGGCAGGGACAACGCAAAGGTCGCCCTGGAGATCCTTGGAAGGTGGTCCATACCGATATTTATGGAAGATACCGGAGGGGAGCGAGGAAGAAAGGTCATATTCAACACCGGCACAGGGGATATTTCGGTTCAGATCATGTCGGGACCGGAGAGGACGAAAGGGAGGATTTAGCCATGTCAAAGAGTACCATAAAGGTGCTGATAATAGACGATTCCGCCCTCGTCAGAAAGATCTTCACCGAAGAGCTCTCCAGGGATCCGTCTATAGAGGTTGTAGGCACCGCCCCCGATCCCTTTATAGGGAGGGACAAGATAATCCAGCTAGAGCCCGACGTGGTCGTGCTGGACGTGGAGATGCCCCGCATGGACGGCTTGACCTTTTTGGAGAAACTCATGAAACACAAGCCTATACCGGTCATAATCGTCAGCTCTCTGGCTAAAGAAAGCTCCGACGTAGCCATGAGGGCCATAGATCTCGGGGCCATCGACGTTATGTGTAAGCCCGGGTCCTCCTATTCGGTAAAAGACATGGGGGAACAGCTGGCGGAGAAGATAAAAGCGGCCAGCCAGGCTAGAAGACGACCCTACACCCCGCCAGCGACTGTCAAGAGGCCCACCGCCATGACAATAAGGACCACCGACAAGGTCATCGCCATAGGGGCGTCTACGGGCGGGACGGAGGCCATAAAACAGGTCCTCACAGCGTTGCCTGGAAACATGCCCCCGATAGTGGTGGTCCAGCATATGCCCCAACACTTCACAAAATCCTTCGCCGAGCGACTGAACGAGCTCTGCGACCTGGAGGTCAAGGAGGCGGAGAACAACGAACCTCTTACCTCCGGAAAGGTCCTGCTCGCCCCGGGAAACTACCACACCGTGGTGAAAAGGAGCGGTGCTACCTACTACGTAGAGGTGAAAGGAGGGCCTCTGGTCTTTCACCAGAGGCCCTCGGTGGAGGTCATGTTCAGCTCGGTGGCCCGATTCGTCGGCAGAAACGCCATAGGGGTCATCCTCACAGGAATGGGCAAAGACGGAGCGGAGGGCCTGCTCGAGATGAGACAGGCGGGGGCCTGGACCATCGCCCAGGACGAGAGCACATCGGTGGTATTCGGTATGCCTAAAGAGGCCATAGCCCTAGGAGGGGTATCGGAGGTGCTGCCTCTTCACCATATAGCCTCTGCCCTGATTAAAAGGCTGTCCTAACGGTCACAGAGAGTCGGCCATCTGCTCCCTCATGGAGTAAAGGCCCTCAAGGGCCGAAGCGGCCTCCTGACGCAATCGCCTGAACAGGGCGGAGGCCTGTTCCTTATCCCCACTCCTAGCGGTTTCCTCCAGCAAAGAAGCGGTCTCCCTGGCCTCCCAGGCCGCCAGGGAGCTCAGCATACCTTTCATCCTGACAGCCCCTTTCTCTGCTCCATCCCAGTCCTCCATACCGATAGCAGCGTAGGTCAGATCGGATATTCTGGGAAACTCCGACTCAAAAGATGAAATTATCCCAGCCAGTATCTCCAGATCTCCCCCGATAAGGTCCATAAGCTCGTCCCTGGCGATCGGATCGCCGGAGGGCAGAGGAGGAGGAAGGACAGCACGATCCCGGGATTTCCCCGAGGGGACCATCCTCTCCAGTGCATCCGCAAGCTGCTTCGGCCTGACCGGCTTAGGCAGATAGCCGTCCATTCCGGCTGCCAAACATCGATCCCGATCGTCCTGGGTGACGTGGGCGGTCAGGGCGACTATCGGAACGTGAGCGCCGGACCGTCTCTCCCTCTCCCTTATACGCCTGGTGGCCTCCAGGCCGTCCATCTCGGGCATCTGGATATCCATCAGCACACCGTCGTAGGAGGTCGTGGACAGGGCCAGAAGGGCCTCCTTGCCGTTGGCCACCGCGTCGGACCTATAGCCCAGCTTTTCCAGGAGCCTGATTATGACCTTACGGTTTGTCATAGTGTCCTCGACGACCAATATCTTAGGCGATCTCCCTCTCCTGATCGGGAGCGATTCGGACAGAGACTCCCTCAAAGGCCACGACGGGATAATTCCGTCCCTCACAACCTTAAGGGGAAGTTTTACGGAAAAGATCGCACCCTGTCCCTCGTGAGACTCTACCTCTAGAGTTCCTCCCATTAGATCGACCAGTTTTTTCGATATCGCCAGGCCAAGCCCTGTACCTCCGAAACGCCTGGTGGCCGAGGGATCCGCCTGGGTGAAAGGTCGAAATAGATCGTTTATCTTATCCTCCGATACGCCTATACCGGTGTCCGACACGTCGAACCTAAGCATCTCCGTTCCCTCGGTATCTCCCATAGGAGCAGAGGTTACGATCAGTGAGACGTAGCCCTCTTTGGTGAACTTTATCCCATTGGAGAGAAGGTTTAGCAGGACCTGCCTGATCCTCCCTGGATCTCCCTCCACCACGATAGGTACGTCCGGGGCGACCCCACCCATGAGCTCCAGCCCTTTTTCCCGGGCCTGATGGCTGACGAGGTCGAGGGTTTCCTCCACCATCAGACCTATATCGAAGGGGAACCTCTCCAGGGAGAGCTTTCCTGTCTCTATCTTGGAAAAATCCAGTATCTCGCTGATTATCTCGAGCAACGCCTCTCCGGAGGATGCTATGGTCTTTACGTAGTCCTTCTGCTCCTCGTTCAGTTCGGTGTCCCAGAGCAGATGGGCCATACCGATCACCCCGTTCAGAGGGGTCCGTATCTCGTGGCTCATGTTGGCCAAAAAATCGCTTTTAGCCTTCTCCGCCGCCTCCGCCGATAACCTGGCCTGTATGAGGAAATCCTCAAGACCCTTTCTGGAGGATATATCCTGAAAGACCGTGGCGAACTCCAGGTCTCCTACCTTGTAGGCGTTTACGGCGTAATATCTGTCCAGAGGAGGGGAATACTGCTCAAAGGATATAGGCTCTCCGGTCAGTACGACCTCGCCGTAACGGCGGATAAAGTCGGTCTTCTCTACGCCTGGCAAAACCTCGGTTACCTTTTTCCCCAGGATCTCGTCCGCCTTAAGGCCGGTGTGGACCTCAAAGGCGGGGTTTACCTCCAAAAACACGTAGTCCACCGGTTCTCCTCTATCGTTCAGGATAATCCTGTGAACCGCCACTCCGTTAAAACTCTCCGCAACAAGTTTCCTGGAGCGAACCTCGCTTTCCCGGAGGGCTTCCTCGGTCTCCCGCTTGAAGATCACCCCTCCTATAAGATCCACCGCCGTGGAGATAAGGGATACGTCGCTATCGCTCCATTTTCTGGCCATCGAGGAGTCGAACCTCATTACCCCCAGCGGAACGGAGCCCTTGCCTACCATAGGGACGCATAGCATGGCCCCGATGCCCTGAGCCATGAGGAGGGTTCGATCACACCGATCGTCCCAGGCTGACAGGTCCTCCACCGAGACGAACTCCCCTGAGGCAAGGCAATGGCATCTATCGGGAAGACAGTTGGTCACAGGGGAAGTACCCTCTCTGCACCACTGATGGCATAGGATCACTCCTTCGTTATGGGCTCGAAAGATAGAACATCGATCCAGATCGAAAATGGCACCTAGCCCACTCAACGCATCATCCAGGGCGCAGGAAAGGTCGTCGTCTGGCATGGTTGCGAACCTTGAAGCCATCCGAGATATAATTCCCTGAAAGGCAAGCTGGAACTCTTTGAACTTCCTGGACCTGTAGGATTCGGAGACGTCTCTGAAGATGAGCACCACCCCGGAGATGTCGCCGTATTCGTCCAGCACCGGGGTCGCCCTGTTGGCTATATGTACCGAGCCTCCATCCAGGGATAGGAGAATCGTATCGTTTGATAGATCGACGGCCAACCCTGTAGAGAGGACCTTATTAACCGGATTATCGACCGCCACACCGTCTTTTCTGTAGACCTTAAACACCGAGTCGATGGGCTGCCCGATAGCGTTGCCATCTCTCCAGCCTGTGAGATCCTCAGCGACGGGGTTGATCTCGGTGACGACCCCGGACGTATCGGTCCCAATGACTCCGTCACCTATGGATCTCAGCACCGCAGCGAGCCTTTTTTCCGACATCTCCACCGATAATCACCTCTCTCTATCGTAGATAATAGCACGAAAGGACAGCGCTTTAAAATGACCGAGGCGGCTCCCAATATGTGGGAACCGCCTCGCCAAAGGAGCCTTCATATTTAGGTTTAGGGCAAAAATCCCCAAACACCCCTTACATTTTTTGAGTTATACCTTGAACTGGCTTAGATGCCGTCTCATCTCCTCCATTCCCTCAAGGAGTATTTGGGACTGAGACTCCACCGACTCGAAAGCCCTCTGGGCCTCCTCGGTGAACGAACCTATTCCGCCGAGCCTCTCCACTATGTCGGAGGTCCCCTGGGCTATGCTGTCCACGGCGTTGGCCATCTCGGTGCTGGACATGGATTGGGCGGTGCTGAGCTCGGAAACCTCGTTCATGACGCCGTCCACAAGCCTTATCTCCTCCATGCTGGACCTAAGTTTGTTCTGAAGCTGGCCGGTTCTCTCCACCACCAATTTAAGGGCTTTTTCCTCCTCCACCGTTCCCTGGATGGAATCCTGGGCGTGTGAGGCAAGGGTCTCTATAAGAGATGAAATCTCTCCGGCGGACTTGTTGGACTCCTCGGCGAGCTTACGAAC
The DNA here is from genome assembly GCF_900177735.1 of Dethiosulfovibrio salsuginis. Classification (NCBI taxonomy): domain Bacteria; kingdom Thermotogati; phylum Synergistota; class Synergistia; order Synergistales; family Dethiosulfovibrionaceae; genus Dethiosulfovibrio; species Dethiosulfovibrio salsuginis. The sequence goes on from NZ_FXBB01000009.1 coordinate 45,686, forward strand.
CTCCTCGGCGACCACCGCAAAGCCTCTGCCCGCCTCACCGGCTCTGGCTGCCTCGATGGCGGCGTTAAGGGCTAAGAGGTTGGTCTGGTCCGCTATGCCAGTTATAGCACCGACAAATCCGGTTATAGATTCCACCGCACCGGCTAAGGCGGAGATCCTTTCCCTGTTTTTCTGCGACCTGAGGCTGACGCCGTTTATCTCCTCGACGACGTCGTTCATCTCTTTAGCCACTTCCTTGGTGAAACCGAAGGTCTTAGCGGACGCGGAGACACCTCTCTCCGAGGCACTTGCCACCGAGGACGCCGTCGCCGCCATCTCCTCGACGCCGGCGTTGGACTCCTCCACCGCCGCCGCGTTGGTCTCGGAAAGGCTGACTATCTCCTCTACCGCCTCTTTTACCCTGTCGATAGAGCCCTTGGAGCTACGGGACAGGTCGGAAAGGGTCTCAGAATCGTGGCCCAGCCTGCTGGCGATGGCCATGACGTCCTCGATAAGGTGGGAAAGCTTCTCCATAAACTGGTTCATAGAGGAGCCTAGGCGACCGACCTCGTCGGTGGTGCTGATGCCTATCCTGACGGTGAGGTCTCCCTCTCCCTCCCCTAGATCTCGAACCACGTCGGTCATTTTTCTAAGAGGAGAGGCGACCCTCAGCAGCAACAGGACGTTTAGGATCAGGACCCCTGTAAAAACCGCCACCGCTATGAAAGCGATCCTACCGGTTATGGAGCTCTGGGTCTGAGCGGCCTCGGAGCTGAAAGAGGATATAAGCTGATCCTTTGTGGCTACGCTGGCGAGCCTCAGATCCTCAAGATAGGCTATATTGAGGCCAACCTCCACCGACCCTATTCTCTTGCCGTCGTGCATGATAGGCGCTTCAAAGGCTTTAACCGAATCTCCTGCTTTGACCTCTCCGGCGAGAGGAGAGCCTTTATCGTCGTATATGACCGAGTAGGAGACGTTCGGGACGCTCAACATCCCCTCGGCGTACTCGTTAAGGGCGGCGTCGTTGAAGTCCCACAGAGGCCCGGCGGAGATCCAGGCCAGATAGGTAGACATGGCACGGCCATAGCCATCAGCGGCCCTCTCGTCGCTCTCGTTTTTGTTCTTAATGTCGTCGTTGAGCATCCTCTCGGCCACGGCTTCCACCGACTGGGACATTCTGTCCACCCCTTTGATGGCCACAAAAGCCAGAGAGCCTGCCAGAACGATCATGCTTAAAGCGATCAAAACACCTAGTTTTGAGACGATGCTCTTAGACATCCAAAAACCTCCCATCGTAAACTCGATAACCTTAAGAAAAAAATCCTAGATAGATATATCGTTATTGTACATCAGTTCGACTAAAAAATCTCTAGGGATAGGCAAAAATTGGAATTATCTCTGTCACCCTGATAGAATCGTCTCGAGCACAGAACGGAGGTAGCGTAGATGATAGACAGAGAGGACCTTATGGAGATAGTGGACAACGACGACGAGATCCTGTCGGAGCTGATTCTAGCCTTCGACGAGGACTACGACCCTATCGTAAAAAGACTGGAGGTCACGATAGCCGAAGGTGAGTTGATACACCGAACGAGGGACGCCCATAGCCTAAAGGGAATTTTCAGCACCCTCGGCGCCTCGGAGGCCAGGGATATAGCCGCCAAGCTCGAGACAGCCATGAAAGAAGGCGATCTCCCTGCATCCGAAGCCCTCCTGGGAGAGATTCTGAAGGCGGGAGAGGCGGTTAAGACGGAGGCGAGAGATATCCTATCGGACCTCAGAGGTTAAAAAGCCCCAAAAAGGAGGCAGACCGATAAAGATGAAGACAGATATAGTAGCCATCCTCCGCAAAGGGGGAGACAACTTTGTGTCAGGTCAGACCATATGCGACCAGCTTCAGGTCAGTAGAACCGCCGTATGGAAACACATAAACCAGCTGAAAGACGACGGATACATAATAGAGTCGATCCCTAAAAAAGGTTATCGGATAACCGTCTATCCCGACAGGATAACCGAGTACGAGATATCCCCCTGGCTTAACACCGTGGAGCTCGGCCGTAACCTGGTCCACCGTCACACCGTGGACTCCACCAACATCTTGGCGAAAGGGTTAGCCAGAGAGGGCTGTCCCGATGGGACGGTGGTAACCGCAGAACATCAGACCTCCGGAAGAGGTCGAAGCGGAAGGCGTTGGACCTCGATTCAGGAGGGCGCCGTCCAGATGTCCATAGTTCTCAGGCCCCATGTCTCTCCCGCAAAGGCTCCCTCTATAACCCAGATAGGAGCCGCCTCGATCGCCTTGGCACTGGAATCTCTGGGGGTATCTCCGAGGATAAAGTGGCCCAACGACGTTCTGATATCGGGGAAAAAGGTCTGCGGCATCCTCACCGAGATGAGCTGCGAGCTGGATCATATTCACTTTATAGTCATGGGTATAGGCATAAACGTTAACGTCCGATCCTTCCCGGAGGAGATCTCCTCCGTCGCCACATCATTGGCCCTGGAGGGACAGGACAACCTGAACAGGGCGAGGCTCGCCGCCGATGTACTGAACCGCATGGAACCTCTATACCGATCGTTCCTCCAGGGAGACAGCGAGCCTTTTCTATCGGTGTGCAGGAGGCTTTCCTGGCTGAGGGATAAATCAATATCCTTCAGCCGTAACGGAGAGCCTCTAAGTGGAGTCGCCGGGGATATCGACGATCAAGGCAGGCTTGAGGTTATCTTTCCCGACGGGACAAGGGACTATCTTCTGTCCGGAGAGGTCCACATAGGGAGCATTTAGCCCACGGCGATATCCTTAGCCGAGGCAGCCTCTTCAGGGGAGAGAAGGCTTTCAGGGGAGAGGACGAGCACCATTCTCTCCCCTTCAGACTCGGTCCTCGCGACCTTGGAGACGAAGTCTCTCGCCTTGCCCAGCTCTTTCATAGAGAGAGGAGGCTCGCTTATCCTGGAAAGAGGCACCTCGGAAACACCGGTAACGTCGTCGACCATAAGGCCTAGGAGCCCCTGGGACATCTCGACAACCAGGATCCTTCCGTCCTCAGAGGCGGGTTCATCCAACCCCATACCGAGCCTTTTTCTGAGGCTGACCGCGGGGATTACCTCTCCCCGAAGGTCCAGAACTCCCTCGACGAAATCGGGCATACCGGGAACTTTGGAAAGGTTGCCGACCCGGTTGATCTCCCTTATCTTCTTTATGGGCAGCCCGAAGGGCTGCTCGGAGACCCTGAAGACCACGAATGTCTCGTATCCAGCGACGGATGATTCGTCCTTCCTGTCGGAGTCCTCATCGGAGGCTATGTCCCTCAATCTGTCTCTGTCCACCAGGCCGTCTTTATCTAGCACAGTGACTATCTCGTCACTGTGGTTGACTATGGCACATACCGCCTGATGGCCCGACTCTCCCCTCACAACCGCAGGAGGGTCACTGACCTCCGATAGAGGAACCTGAAGGACCTCTCTGATGGCGTCGGCGACGAAGCCTATCTTGAAATCTCCGTAGTCCGCAACCAGTATCTTGGCCCTTTCGGGGTCCATATCTCCCGGCCGACGAAGCCGCTCCCTGAGGTTGACCACAGGCAAAATCGCCCCTCTAACCTGGAGTACTCCCTCGACGAAAGGCGGGGAGTCAGGTATAGAGACAGGCTCCTGATAACGGAGGATCTCTCTGACCTCCTCAAGCCGGAAGCCGTAGGTGTCTCCACCGAGGTCGAAAGTGACTATCCTCATAATATCCAGAGAAGATCGATCCCGTCGATCCTCCTCTTTTCCTCTGGCGATCTGGCTGATAATCTCCCTGTCGACCGATAGAATCGACTGGGCGTTCAGGAATATAACCAGCCTCTCGCCGTGACGGACGACCCCCCGGACGGCACTTCTGTCCAGACCGGCGTTTGAGTCCAGTTCCCTCAAGTCACCTGTATCAAGCTCGGCTACCTGGGACGCCGAATCCACCATAACCCCGGCGGTAAGGCCGTCGATGACAAGTATAAGTATCTCCGACCTGTCTTTTCTTTCCTCCGTTCCACCGAGCCTCACCGCCAGGTCCACCACAGGGATAACGTCTCCTCGGAGGTTTATTATGCCTCTGACGTGCTTCGACGCCATAGGAAGAGGAGTTATCTCCGGTCTGGAGATAATCTCCTTTACGTTCTCCAGAGGCAGGGCAAAGTGTTTCTCGTCCAGGACAAACTCTACACAGCTCTTCTTCGCAGTCATGTTCGGCCCCCCTTTTCAAAATCACTACTGATCCACTATACACATTTTACGCCTTTTTTGCCACACGCCACCTCTCTGAAGCGATCGACATAGGCATATCTACCTACTTTACTCACCAATCTTTTTCTGATATGGTGATTTAGCTGATTATGGAGAAATAGCCGGAAAAGAGCTGTTGCCGTTGAAGTTAAGACACCAGACCAGATCGTTGATTTTCACCTCCACCGCTGGGCTCATATTGGTGGCGGTGCTTCTGATAGCCAGTATCCACTCCTCGAGGTTCAGGTCTCTGGAGAAACGGATAACCCAGGAGGCCTTTGAGTGTTCTATATCCTCCGCCAGAAACGCCAGAGAGGCCCAGGCCAGGATCAACTCCGACTGGGCTTGGTGGGATGCGTCCTATCGCTTCGTAACCGAAGGCGACAGCAACTACCTGAAAGAGCACGTCCCTCCAGAGCTGCTCTGGGAAAATCGACTCTACTTCGCCGCCATAGTCGACAGAGATCTGTCCATTAAATGGGGTGCGACTTTAGGCCATAAATACCCCGAGATAGGCCCTTTGACGGAAGAACAGGTACAGGTCGTCATGGATATAGTCCGAATGAACCCCATCCCAAAAGGCCAGGTTCTGTCGGGCTACACCGTTTTATCCGGCGATATAACCGTCGCCATAACCGTCGGAGAGATCCTCAAAAACGATAAATCCGGCCCCTCGGGAGGGTGGTTTCTGCTGGCTTCCAGGCCAGGACACAGCTGGTTTGGGCCGTCAGGACACATAAGGATAACCTCTGGCTCTACAGGGCACGCACCTCAGCCTCTGACCATCTTCGGCGGGAAAACGATAGTGAGCCGACAGTTGCCTGGTTTTAAGTCTTTAGAACCGGCTATCCTGACGGTAATAAGGCCTGCGGCGATGATAGAGGCAGGTAATAAGCTTATCCAGATGAGCATCTTCGCCCTCATTCTCTCCGGCGCTATCATAGGTATAGCGACCTACTCGTGGATAACAAGGAAGTTTATAAATCGAATCGAATTCCTTAAGAGGCAGATAAACATAGAGGATCCAAGCCCCTTAAGGGACTCGGGAGACGACGAGATAGGAGACCTGTGCCTCGCCTTCAACGATCTCCTCAATATGTTAAAGCGACAGGGAGAGATCCACAGGCTCGAATCCCTCCAAGACCCTCTCACAGGGCTGGCAAACCGAAGGCTTCTCGACGAAAAGCTCCACCAGGCTATAGCCTACGGGAAAGGCTCCATCGCCCTCATAATGGTGGACCTAGACGGATTCAAAGGGGTCAACGACTCTCTTGGCCACTCCGTAGGGGACGAGTTGCTGAGACAGGTGGGAGATAGGTTTAACTCCCTCGTAGGAGACAAAGACACCATCGCCAGAATAGGGGGAGACGAGTTTGCCGTCCTCGCGGAGAAAATAGGGGATGAGGAGAACGCCTTAACCCTGTGCAGGAGGATAAGGGGGATACTGCTCCAGCCTTTCAGCATAGACAACTCGTCCCTACAGATATCCGCCAGTCTGGGAGTCGCCCTTTATCCAAAGGACGGGGAGGACAGAATGTCCCTTTTCGACGCTGCGGACTCGGCTATGTACCGTGCCAAAAGGACCGGGGCTGGCCTAGTGCCCTACGATCCATCACTAGACGGCATCGCCCCCGAAACCATAAGGATAGACGAGAGCATCAAAGAGTCCATTGAGAAAGGACTCATAGAACCTATTTACGAAAAGGAGTTCTACCTTGACGACCAAATGACCGTAAGGTCCTACGTCATACGGCCTTACTGCTCCCAAATCCCCTTTTCCGATCTGAAGCAAAGGTCCAGGATAAACGGCACGGCAGCGGCTATAGACCTGATGACACTGAGAAAGGCCCTGAGGGAGAGAAAGGACGATCTTCTAGGACTGGATATGTCGGTGTGGCACCTCTGGAACGAGGGTCTCCCCCTCGCCCTTTCAGGTATGCTGAGAGACGAGGGCTTCGATCCATCCAGGCTAGAGCTGTCCTTCGATATAGGTTGCATGGAGAGCCATAGAGACCGATGTCTGATGATGATGAATAGGCTATCGTCCTGCGGGGTCTCCCTATCGATCAGGGAGTTTGGCCAACATTACGTCCCTATCAGCGACATAAAAGAACTCAAGCTCAAATCGATAAAAATACCCGCCAGACTGATCGGTGTTGCCGGGCAGGACCAACCGATGGACCACCTTGTTCAGACCATGGTTACCTTAGCGACAAAATTGAACTTAGAGGCCATCGTGACCGATCTTGAACCCTACGAGGATATCGATAGGATCAGGGAGATGGGCTTTACCGCAGCCCATATGGCGGACAGGACGCTTGACAGGGCCTTTGCCGGTGATATAGTGAACAGGTAAGGACAAAAAACACAAGAGGAGGCGGAATTATGGCAGGATATTCTGAACCCTACGATGCGCTGGACGAGAAGACCAGGGATATTTCCCGGGCCATCACCAGTCTGAAGGAGGAACTGGAAGCAGTGGACTACTACAACCAGAGAGTTGCCACGTCCACCGACCCTCAGCTTAAATCCATCATGGCCCACAACAGGGACGAGGAAATCGAGCACGCCTGTATGACCATCGAGTGGCTTCGTCGCAACATGGACAAGTGGGATAAAGAGCTAAAGGACTACCTCTTCACCGAAGGCGACATAACCGCGCTGGAAGAGGGAAGTGGCGGCGAGGGAGCTAGCTCTACATCCTCAAGCCTGGGAATTGGCAAGCTCCGCTGATATAGAGGGAGGGTAAAAGATGGATCTTCTAAAACGCTCTTTAGCACCTATAACCCAGGAAGCATGGGATGAAATAGACGGCCAGGCGATAAACGTCCTCAAGGGCAGCCTGTCCGCCCGCAAGGTAGTCGACGTAAAAGGCCCCTACGGATGGGATTTCCACGGTTGGCCTATGGGAAGGCTGTCGGTCTCCGACTCCCCCTTCGTCGAGGGAACGGAACACGGAATCCGCAAGATCCAGCCCCTCGTGGAGGTAAGGGTTCCCTTCTCCATCGACCGCTGGGACTTAGACGACATAAGCAGAGGCAGTAAGACCACCGATCTCTCCGCCCTGGAGGACGCCGCCAGAAAGCTGGCTCTCTTCGAAGAAAAGGCCGTATACACCGGAATGGACTCGGGCTGCATCACTGGAATAGCTGGAGCAGCGGAGGGAGAGTCGATCCCAATTCCCGGGGACGATGAGGGACTGGTACAGGCCATAGCCCAGGCGGCGATGGTCCTCAAGGACCGCTCCGTAGAGGGTCCCTACTGTCTCGTCTGCCAAAAAGACCTCTGGAAGAGGATAATGACCGTCTCCAAAGGTTACCCCCTCAAGAAGAGGTTAGAGGCTCTGGCGGAGCAGATAGTCCTATCTCCCATGGTAGACCGCTCCTTCCTCATATCCACCAGAGGAGGAGACCTGGAGCTGGTACTGGGACAGGACATCTCCATCGGTTACTCCGGCACCTCCCAGGGAAAGGTCGACCTTTTCCTGACCGAATCATTCACCTTTTCGGTGCCTGGACCGGAGGCAATCGTAACCCTGGACCTGTAATATCCCAAGCACCTTAAGCAGGGAGGAAGCGAATTCGCTTCCTCCCTGTTCTTTTCGGAAAGGAAGTAGATCTAAGTTGAGCATGACGATACAGGAGATCCTAGACCTACCCTCTATGAAGGGCCTAAAGATAATAGCCGGGGGAAGCTGCATTAACTCCAGACAGGTCAGAAGCGTCACCGTTCTGGACGCTCCCGACGCTTACTCTTGGGTGAGGGAAGGTGATCTCATAGTGAGCTCTGGATATATCTTCAGAGACTCTCCAGAGCTGTTGATCGACCTCATAGAGAAATTGGCTGAGATCCGGTCGGCGGGGTTGGGGATAAAGACCGACCGATACATAAAGGAAGTCTCTCCCAGAGTATTGGACCTGGCCGACGAATTAGGCCTACCTCTGATCCACGTTCCCAACCACTTCGCCTTCGCCGATATAATCCATCCGGTCCTGTCGGAGATAGTCAACCGACAGGCCAGACTCCTTAGATATTCGGAGACCGTCCGTCATTCCTTTTTCGATCTGTCGGTGAACGGAGCGGACCTCCAGGCCATACTTGAGAACCTGGAGAACTTCACCCACAAACCTTTCGGTTTCGTAGACACTCTGACAGGAGAGAGGTATTTTTTCGGTGACTCGAAAAAACTCAAAGCCAGCTTTGAATCCCAATCCCTTCGAGATGCCTTAAAGGCGGGAATATCCGATACCATATCCCTAAACGGGAAAATTTTCGGCTATCTGACTTTTGACTGCTCCGCCGATGAACTGGAGGAGAAAAACTGCGAAATCCCCATAACCCAGGCAAAAGGCGCCATACTCCTCTATATGCAAAGACGGATAGCGGAGATACAGGCGGAAAGCAGATACCGTAACGAGTTCGTCCAGGACATCCTTATCCACAACCTTCGGTTTGAGGGAGAGGTCTGGAACAGGGCAAAAATGTTCGGCTGGAACCTACAGGGCTCCCACTGTGTCGCCGTAATGGACATAGATAACTACAAACACCAGTTCGAGAAAAAAAGCGGAGAGTCCGATTTTCTCCCGGTTCTCGAGGGGACTAAAAAGCGGATATACAGCATATGCAAGACCTACATGGAAGGTTTTTTCGAGTCCATTCCCTACACGGAGATGAGCGACTCCATCTCCTTTATTATCCCCGTTTCAGACGGACTCCCCACGCTAAAGGAAAGGCTACAGCCTATGCTGAAGGAAATACAGAGATCCATCAAAGAGGACACCCACTTCTCAATAACCATAGGCATAGGCGGACAGAAAGAAAGCGTGTTCGAATGCCACGAAAGTTACGACGAAGCCAGAAAGGCCCTGGAGACGGTGAGAGCCGCCGCAGGGGGAAATCGGGTTGTATTCTGGAAAGACCTAGGTGCCTATAAGCTACTGGGCTCTCTATACGACACCGAGGCTGGGCACTCTTTTTATCGAGAGTACATAGGCCCTTTGATAGACCACGACAAGAGGAGAAAGTCGGAGCTCTTGAGAACCCTTAAGGCCATGGTCAGGAACAACTGGCAGATGAAAGCCGCCGCTCAAGACCTATCGGTCCATTACAGCACCCTAAAGTATCGCTACGCAAAAATATGCGACATACTGGAATTCGATCCAGAGGACAGCGAACAGAGGCTGAACTTGGCTCTGTCCTTAAAACTATACCTGATGAACCAAGACCTTGAGGAATATTGATCACAGCGGACAACACTCCCCTTGCTCTTGGGTGCTATTTAGCTCTTAGCGACCTAAATAGCGATGTTTTTTAGCCTACCGAAGACGATGATAATACCCTCCCTAAGCTCTATCATATGAGCCATCCAGGATATTCCCGGGAACCTGGATAAACCGAGGAGGAGGGATTCATCGTGCCAGCGGAAGTCTTAAAAATAGCCAACAGTGGGGTGGTATGGGCAATAGCTGTGGCTATAGTGCTAATAGCGTTGGTTCAGTCTTTATTGTATATTCGCCTGGCTTTCAGAACCGCCGACGAAATAGGATTCTCAAAGGATCTATGCGTCAAGGGGCTCAGATCGGGTGCAATCTCGGCCATAGGCCCATCCATCGCGGTCTTTATCGTCATGGTTGGAATGATGTCGGTTGTAGGGGCCCCTATTACGTGGCTAAGGCTTTCCATCATAGGGGCAGCACCGACCGAGTTGACCGCCGCGACCGTCGGTGCTCAGGCATACGGGGTTGAGTTCGGTTCAGCTTCCTACGATCTCAATGCCCTTGCCACTTCATGGTGGACGATGACCATCAACGGGGTTGGCTGGCTGATCTTCGTCGGCCTGTTCACCCATAAGCTTGAATCTCTCAGGGAAAAAGTAGGCGGAGGGGACACAAAATGGCTAGCGATCCTATCCGGTGCCGCTTCTCTAGGGTGCTTCGGATTTCTGAACGCAGGTAACATAAAAACGGGAATAGAGCAACTCTCGGCGTCAACCCATATAGAGGGGGCAGGGGGCCCGCTATACGCCGCCATAGGTGGATTGATATCCATGATGATACTGCTCAAGGTAGCCGACAAGGTCACGTGGCTTAAAGAATACACCCTCGGCATCGCTATGCTAATAGGCATGGCCTTCGCCGTGGTCATGGTATAGGAGGTCAACGGAATGAGCGACAAGAATTTATTCGACTCCCTCTGGAGAGGACCGGCTATCAGGATAGGCCGTTTCACCGTACTTCTGACCGCCGCTTTGACCTTCCTCCCCTGCGTCTACCTTTATCTATCCCACGGAGCGTTCCCTTCCATGGCGGTAGCTATGAAAAGTTGGGCAATGATAGCCTCTATATTCGGAGCGTTCTACATCGTGGAGCCTGTCTCCTATTATCCGATCTTGGGATTGACAGGAACCTATATATCGTTCCTCACGGGAAACATAGGGAACCTAAGAGTCCCCTGTTCCGCTGTGGCCCAGGATGTAGTAGGGGTCGACCCAGGGACTCCAGAGGCGGAGATCATCTCGACCCTAGGGCTTACAGGATCGGTGGTTACCAACCTGTTTTTCGTGACTCTAGCGGCGTTAGCCGGAACGGCCCTTCTGGCGGCGTTCCCTCCTGCTATAGCCCTGGCATTTAAAAAGTACACCGTAGCGGCCATATTCGGGGCGGTTTTCGGACAGTTCGCCCTTAAGTATCCCGTTCTGGCAATACCAGGAATAGCCATACCTCTCGGACTTTACTGGAGCGGAATCGGCTTTTTCACCCAGACCTGGGTGGTCATAGTCACCTCCATTTTCGGGACCATAGCTATAGGCAGACTCCTCTACGTGAAGAAATTCATATAGAGAGGGAGAAAGGGGTATCAGAATGAGGGAAGATATACGGCGATCTATAATAGACTTTGTGGAAGGTAACTCCGATAAAATCCTGGATTTCACCTCCAGGCTTATAAAGACAAAATCGGTCAACCCTCCAGGAGACGAAAGGGAGGTCGCCGAGATAGCCGCCAGGGAAATACGGTCTCTAGGGCTGGAATGCGAAATTCTGGACCACGGCGATAACTATCGAAGCGTGGTAACAACTGTAGGAAAATCCAGGGAGATAAAGGGCATCATGCTCAACGGCCACCTGGACACCGTCCCTCCAGGGGAGATAACCTGGGACAGGGATCCTTTCTCCGGCGATATAGAGGGAGGCTTCATATACGGCAGAGGATCCTCCGATATGAAAGCAGGGGACGCCGCCATGACCTACGCAGCGGCCGCTCTGGCCGCCTCGGGAGTTGAGCTTAAAGGGCCTCTAATGCTGGCCCTATCTTCCAGCGAGGAGACCATCAGCAAAGGGGCTAGAGCCATCGCCTCGTCGGAGGCCATCAAAGACATAGGCACCGTTCTCATAGCGGAGCCCACCAATCTGGACGTCTACACCGCCGAGAAGGGCTGCTTCTGGATAACCGTCACAGCCAAGGGCAAAACCGCCCACGGATCGATGCCTCACTGTGGGGTAAACGCTTTGGAGGGACTTTGCGATTTCCTGTGGAAACTCCGGTCCAGATGGACCGATTTTCAAAACTCGCCCCATCCAGATCTAGGCCCCTCAACCGCCAGCGTCAACTTAATGTCCAGCGGAGTGGGCACCAACGTAATACCGGACCTGGCCACCGCCAGCGTGGACATAAGGACCGTTCCAGGCCAGGACCACCAGGAACTCCTGAAGGAGATGACCGGCTGGGCTCTCAAACTTGAACAGGAGCGACCGGGACTCAAGATTTCCATCACCGTCCTGAACGACCGGGCTCCCTACGAGATAGACAAGGAGCATCCGTCGGTGAATTCATTGGTGTCTCAGGTAGAGGGCTTGCTATCGGTGACACCGAACAAGAAGGCGGTAGCCTTCTACACCGATGCATCCATCTTCGGCCCCTTCTGCGGCCTGCCGGTGATAATCTTCGGGCCAGGGGACCCCACGATGGCCCACCAGCCCAACGAAAGGTCCGACACAGCCTCCATCGTTGAGGCGGCTAAGTTGATAGCCCTGTGGGCTGCGGAGGAACTGAGCTAAAGCTAGCAGCAAAAGAGAGGCGGCCAGAGGCCGCCTCTCTCTTCTATATGTCCCTTTTATAAACCAGCTCTCCGTCGATGAAGGTCATCTCCACATGGGAGTCAAAGTCGAGAGGATGGCCGCTCCATAACACCAGGTCTCCGTCTTTTCCCTCGTCGATGGATCCCACTCTGTGGCCTATCCCCAGATGCTCTGCGGCACTGAGGGTAATGGCCCTCATGGCGGTTTTAGCCCCAAGACCGGCCTTGACGGCGAGGGCAGTCTCAAGGATCAGGTCCGATATAGGTATGACAGGGTGATCGGTTATTATGCAGAAATGGATTCCCTGCCTTTCCAGGGCAACCGGGAGCTCCCAGCTTCTGTTTACCAGCTCCATCTTCCTTCGAGAGGTGTTCAGAGGTCCGATGGCCGCTTTAACCGACTTCTCCGCTAAGAATTCCTCGATCAGATGGCCTTCGGTGCAGTGCTCGATCGTATAGGGAACCTTAAACTCCTCGGCAACCCTGATGGCGGTGCATATATCATCGGCCCTGTGGGCGTGGACGCTTAAGGGTATTTTGCCCTCCACGACTAAGGCCATCTGTTCCATCGCCAGATCCCTCTTGAAGAACTTGCCCTCTTTTTCCTTTTCGGTCCTCTCGGCAACGTAGGATTGGGCGTCCGAAAGGGCTTTCCTGAGACAAGCGGCACAGCCCATCCTGGTAGATGGAAGGCCACTCTTGCCCTGAAAAACCCTGATAGGATTCTCTCCCAACGCCGCTTTCATCGAGGACGGGGCCACTATGACCATTTTATCCGCCACATTCCCAACGGTCTTTATGATAACTCCGGTACCACCGACCACGTCGGCACTGCCGGGCAAGGTCTGGACCGTGGTTACCCCGCCCATTCGGGCATCCTCAAATCCCGGATCTCCTGGATAGAGGGAATCCACTATCCGAAGCTCCGGCAACACCGACGCCGATTTATCGTTGTGGTCGTAGAACTCCGCAGGGGCCCCCTCGGTGGATACTCCCAGATGGGTGTGAGCGTCTACGAGGCCCGGGGACAGGAATTTGCCCCGCCCATCGATGACCTCCGCTCCATTGGGGATCTCCACCGCCCCGACGGAGTGGATCTTTCCGTCTTTCAGAATAACAGTAGCACCGGAAAGCTCCTCCCCGGACACCGTAACAACCGTAGCGTTTATAATCGCCTTTATCATGCAAAATCCACCTTTCACCCTAAAGCCCCTTAAAAAATGTGCTATTTCAGGATATATTCCAGACAGGTCCTGACACCGAAGGAGCTAGCTCCCTTGCCGTAGCAGTCGAACTCTTTGTCGTAGAAGTCCACTCCCGCTATATCCAGATGGGCCCAGGGGATTTCCGCCTTGACGAACTCTTTGAGGAACATTCCGGCGGTTATGGCACCTCCTCCGGCTCCACCGGAGTTAAGCAAATCCGCCACAGGGGAGTCTATCTGCTCCCTTAGCTTATCGTCGTCCATGGTGAATCGGTGGTATCTCTCCCCAGCTCTGCGACCGGAGTCGATTATCTCCTGGCTTAGTTCATCGTTATCGGAGAAAACACCGGCGGTGTAGTTTCCAAGGGCCGTTGCCACCGCACCGGTGAGGGTGGCCATGTCGACTAAGCAATCCACGTCAAGCTCGGAGGCGTAGGACAGGGTATCCGCCAGGGTTACCCGCCCCTCGGCATCGGTGTTGACTATCTCTATTGTCTTGCCGTTTCTGGCCCGAACTATGTCGTCTGGGCGATAGGCCGCACCGTCGGGCATATTCTCCACCGCACCGACTATGCCGTGAACCTCCACGTCGGGCTTGAGGACCGAGACAGCCTCCATGATGGCTAGGACGTTACAGGCACCGGTCTTATCGCACTTCATGGTCCTGATACCCTCTCGGCCCTTTATGCACAGCCCTCCGCTGTCGAAGGTCACGCCCTTTCCGACGAACGCCAACTTCTTTCTAGGCGTTCCAGCCGGACGGTAGACCATATGTATAAACCTAGGAGGGTTCTGGGAGCCTTTGCCTACGTGCCACAGGGCGGACATCCGCTCCTCCTGGATCTTGACCTCATCCCAAACCACGCATTCCAGGCCGCCCTCTTTAGCTATCCTCTGGGCCTCCTCCGCCATAGTCTGAGGGGTTATGTCGTTGCCAGGCCTATTGGCCAGATCTCTGGAGACCACCTGAGCATGACCGAGGACCTTGCCTCTCGCAAGACCCGATTCGACGCCGTCTTTAAGACATACTCTATCCACCGAGACGGAGATATCGCCATCTTTAGGCTGACGATAACCGTCGAAACGATAGTTTCCGAGCACCGCCCCCTCAGCCACGGCGGAGCTTATGGCTTCGTCGGGACCCACCGGCAGTACAACCGCCAGATCGGAGATTCCTAGCCTGCCGACCTTCCTTACCAGATCGGCCACGGCGTTACGGTAGGTCGAGGGACAGACCTTACCTTCATCACCTAACCCAACCAGAAAGAGATCTTGCACCTCACCCTCCATGGGATAGCGAAAGAACTCCCCTCTTTTGCCTTTAGCCCTGAATAGGTCAAAAGCCCTCGTAGACGCCCCCTCCAGCACCGAAAGGGGCTCTACCCCTGCAAAACATAGGACTCCTACCGCCTTGCACGAGACGTTTCCGGAAAAACTCGTCAAATCCATAAAAGGTCACCTCCGAAATATGTATCCAATTATATATCCAGTATAGCATCGAAAGCCCCTAAAAAAGGCCCCCTGAGGGGGCCTTTTTTAGGACCTCTACTTATCCATCCATACGACGGAAAGATCGGTGATGTAGTCTCCCATAGAGGGAAGATAGACGTTTTTGGCCTTCTCGTTGTGGACAAGGCTGGTGGTGTAGTGGAAGAGGAAAAGCCAAGGTGCATCGTCCACTATCTGCTGCTCCGCCTTATGATAGAGCTCGACTCTCTTGTCCCAGTTCGTCTCCGAACGGGCGTCCCTCAGCAACTGATCGACCTGAGGATTAACATATCGGGAGTAGTTCCCTTTGGAGCCTATGTTGGACGAATCGAGAAGCACGAAAAGGAAGTTATCAGGGTCGGGATAGTCGACAACCCACGCCATACGGAACATCTCGAACTCTCCTCTGGAGCAGGCATCCAGATGGGTTCCCCAGTCCTGAACCTTGAGGTTCAGTTTTATACCGAGATCGGCGACCTGAGCCTGGATGGCCTCGGCGATAGATCTATGTCTGGGGTTGTTGTTGTACATAAGGGTAAGCTCGACTCCATCGGGATAGCCGGCCTCTTTAAGGAGCTCTTTGGCCTTTGCAGCATCAAAAGAGTATCCTCTAAGATCTGGGTTATAACCGGGCATACCAGGAGGCAGAATCCCAGCGGCGGGGCCGTAGCGACCGTTTATGACCAGCTCGCTGATGGCCTCTCTGTTGACAGCGTAGTTGAGCGCCTGGCGTAGCTTTTTGTTGCTCTTAAAGGGCTCTTCGGCGTTGTTAAAACCGTAGTAGTAGGTTCCCATATGGGGACGTTCCTGGAAAAGACCGCCTTCGGAGTAGTTTTCCTTGATCTCCTCGTAGAACTCGTCGGGGACGTCCTGGAGTATGCCTATATTTCCCTTTTTGAACTCAAGGTATGCGACGCTGTTGTCGGGGATAACCCTGTAGACTATCTCGTCAAGATAGGGAAGGGAATTCCCGGCGGCGTCTTTCTTCCAGTAGTCCGGGTTCTTTACGAGGATCATCTCGTTGTCGTGATCCCACTTTTTAAGCATAAAGGGACCGGTTCCTACAGGATGGAAGTTGAAATCCTTGCCCCACTTCTCCGCGTCCTCTCTGGGAACGACGGCAAAAGCGTTGTAGGCCAGGATCGACAGGAAAGGGGCGAAAGGATAATCTAAGGTAAATCGAAGGGTGTAGTCGTCGACGACCTCTACGCCTTCCCAGTGGTCGACCTTACCGTCGGAGAAGTCCTTGTAGCCCTTGATCTGCTCGACGAAGTAGGCTCTAGGAGAGTTTTCCTTGACCAGTCTCTCGAAGGTATACTTGAAGTCGTGAGCGGTGACCTCTCTGCCACCGCTGAGGGTAGGCTCGCCCTCGCAAGTCTTCTGGAAGGTAACTCCTTTACGAAGATGGAAGGTCCATACTGTGGCGTCGTCGTTGGCGTCCCAGCTTTCGGCTAACTCAGGAAGAACTCCCTCTCCGTCGGGGTGATACCCCACCAATCCCTGAAAAACCATGTTCAGGGTACGGCTGGACGTGGTGTCGGTTGAAAAAGCTGGATCCATCTTAGGGGGATCGTTCACAAGCCTCCACACCAACGAACCGCCGTAAACCGGTCCATCCGCCGCAAACGCGGCCCCTGCGACGCATATGGATAGCGCCGCAACGAGAGCTGCTGCCCTACAGAGCTTCTTCATTCGCAAGTGCACCTCCTGTAAAATTGCCCCAGATTGTTTGTATACCTAGGAAACGGACGAGGCTTATCCGTTCACTATTTCATCTTACCACATCGGTCAACTGTATGGAACAAAAAAAACTATCGAATGGCAAGACTCCTGTTGTGAAGGTATAATAGGATGGTCCATCCTGTTTTGAGATGGAAAAAAGCAAGAGGAGGATTTTTTGATGCAGAGCGTTACCGATCTACTTCTTCACAACCCCTTCATACAGGGTCTTGTCCTGGGACTGGCCATCGCGCTGATATTCTGGCTTCAGGGGATAGCTAAAAACAGCAAGCTAAACAAAGAGGTATCCCGCCTCAGGGAAGGTATGAGTGCCCAGATATCCACCGCCGCCCAAAACAACGCCCTATACATCAAGGAAAACGAGGATATGAAGAAGAAACTGGCGACAATGGAGATGACTTTGTCGACTTTGTCCCAAAAGCCTAAAAGGGCGGAGCTTAAGACTCTCTACGTCTACGACAAGGCCATCCACCTCATGTACGCCAGAACCCCGGGATTCGCCACCGCCTGGGAAAGCGTCCTGAGGGAGGCGGAGCAGGAGATCGCCAAATCGGAGTCCGGGTTTATCCCCCTGATGAAGAAAGTTTTCCACCCCTCTCTGTCGGCGAAAACCGAACCAGATGAGACCGTCGTAGAGGCGGAGCCGGAACACAGCACTAACTGAGCCCCCAGAGGGAGACAGGAGGAGGGGGTAACCCCTCCTCCTGTCTTTTTATCAACGAAAAAGAGGAGGTGTTATTTTTGAAATTGTTAGTTCTCTCGACATTACTAATCTCCCTATGTACCCCTCTCTCCGGTACATCCGAGGCCCAGGGAATAGCCCTTCCATGGAAAAAAGAGCACGTCGACGCCCTCAGGGTCTTCCAGTTTCTGAACTATATCGATTTCGGCCTTGCGGAGGCCATAGAGACCGAGGACTCCCTGGTTTTAGCGAGACAATACGACACCCTAGCCAGCAACTTAGACCTGGCCATAGTCAGGGACGAGCAGGTCATAAGGGTTATAGAATCCCTCGGTAGACAGGTAGACAGGACCGAGACCAACAGACTGACACAACAGGTAGAGCAGATCTTCTCATCCAGGCTTTTCGAGGCAATATACAGATCGACGACCCCTACTGTGTCCACGGAAAAGGCGATACTGTCCAGAGTTCCTCTGATGGGCGCTCCTTGGTACGACTACCGAAGACACCGCCCCATATACACCGACAAAATGAG
Source organism: Dethiosulfovibrio salsuginis (assembly GCF_900177735.1). Lineage (NCBI taxonomy): Bacteria > Thermotogati > Synergistota > Synergistia > Synergistales > Dethiosulfovibrionaceae > Dethiosulfovibrio > Dethiosulfovibrio salsuginis. The sequence continues at coordinate 63,651 of NZ_FXBB01000009.1, forward strand.
GGGCAAAATAGCCCTTACCGACGGCCAGTTAAGGGAGCTAACGGAGATAAGAAAGGACATGCTCAGGATCTCCTGGGAGCTTTTCGGAAAATACGACGTAGGTAAAAGCGAGAGACTGACAGAGAGGGAGATGGACCGGTTTGTAGCGGTGATAGCAGAAGATGACCCAGCGCTCAGAGCAAGGCAACTGAAAAGGCTTCTACAGGATCAGCCTGCCTTCGACTCGTTCCCTCCCTTTTGGTTCTACTCCGGAATGGCGGAACTCGAAGGAGATGGAGACAGGGGATACGCCTCTACGTGCATGGATAAATACGGCTCCTCCTACCGAGATATCTTTAAAAAAGACCCTCTGCTGGCGATGGCCGCGACGGCCAGGCTCTCTTTAACCCCAAAGAACAACAGAGTGCAGAGACTTAGAAACCTCGACCAGGTGAAAAGCAACTGCGCCGCCTCTGACTGGCAATATTACCTGCTGGCGGCGGTTGTCCAGGGAGAGATGGGGATTATCCACCAGGCCAGGGAGGACCTCCAGAGAAACATAGATAACGGCCACCAGATATCCCTGTGTACCAGGGCACTAGCCTCTATACTATACTCCGCCAGAGACATAAGGGGATTCGGTTCTATCATGTCAAAAGCCATTGAGTCTCCGAAGGTAAAAACCGGCGATATTCTGTCTATGGCGTCCCAATGTGATTCTCCAAAGTGCAAGGAATGGCTCAAAGAGGAGATATTCAGGATGAGTCTTACCGTCGCAGGGGTGGAGGAAAAATGCGTACGGCTGGAGGTCCCCGAAGGGTGGATAGACTTCCCCTGCTCTATGGACGTATCAGTTCAATGGTCCGACGATGAGCCAGGATGGACGGCCTCCCTTCCCTCGACGGCCTTGGCGGTCCTTCCAAAGGGCAAAGAAGACGAAGAAAACAGGTTGCTGGAGACCCCCGCCCTCGAGAAGGACCCAGGGTTGCCGGAGAGGCTAACAGCTACGATAGAGCACCCTTTGTTTACGATACAGACAGGATGGGAGCTAAATCCACCGGAAGAGGGTATGACCAGGGATATCCTTATCGGCCTAGGACGGGCCTTCCCTTTCTATCGTCCTGAGGCAGGAAGTTATAGGCTCATTTGGTTCTCCGTTGGAAACGGCCCCATCCACCGATACGAACCGGAGCCCGAGGCCAGAGAGACTATCCAAGAGGAACCTGCAAAAGAAGAACAAACAGAGACAGAGGAACCAGAGCTACCGCAGGAAGAGCCCCTATCGGAGGATAAGGGGCCGTCTCCAGAGCGAGGAGACGACCCTTTATCGGAAGATCACATCACTTAAACCAACGGTCGTAAAGGGCTTTTCTGTTGGAGACCACGACCTTGTCCACCAGCGTCTTCAGGTCTTTCGACCCTTTAGGGAGGACCACTCCGTATCGCTCGGTGGTTATCATACCGTCGATAGCCACCAGTTCGGGGTGGTCCCTCTCCGCCGTTATCACTACAGTGGCGTCGGACAGGGTTCCATCGACCTTTCCGTCCAGAAGGGCCTGAACGGTCTGAGCGGGGGTCTCAAACACCAAGGTCTGGGCGGACAGGTCGGACTTTGCCGAGTCATAGCCGGTGGAGCCAGCCATTACCGCCAAGGTCTTGCCCTCCAGGTCCAGAGGGTTGTCGTATCCCGATTCCCGCCTTACCAGCAGCTTCTGGCCGGTGTAGAAATACCACTGGGAGAAGTCACAGGCCCTCGCCCTGCTCTCCTTTATGGTAATTATCGATATGGCCATATCGAAGCGGCTCCAGGGATAGCTGCTGTACCAGGAAAGGGCTATAAGGCCATCCCAGGGAACCCTCACGAACCGGACCTTGACCCCTATTTCCTCCGCTATAAGCCTCCCTAGATCGACGTCCAAGCCCACCAGCTCGCCGTCTTTTTCGAAGAAAAAAGGCTCGCACTCGAAGTCCGCTACAGCGACCACAAGCTCCCCTTTTTTGATTATCTCCTCCAGCTTGTCCACCGCACCCAGAGAAGGTGAGGCGCAAAGTATCGACAGGATCACGACGGACAACAGGACTCTACCTAAACGAACGAACTTCATAACACATCAAACTCCTTCCCTACTACCACTTTAGACCGGCGATAAAGATCACTAGGATGCACACAGGAGCTATAAACCGAAGTATGAACATCCAGAGTTTTTTATGCCTGAAGGGAACAGCACCGCCACCGGTTATACCGTCGAACCCGGCGGAATAGGCCACCCAGCCGATAAATACGGCGGTGAGAAACCCTCCTGCTGGCATCAGCAGGTTGGAGGCGAAGAAGTCGGCGGCATCCAAAAAGGAGACACCGAAGACGTTTATGGTCACAGCCCCTTGGGACAGAGCCGACGGTATGCCTACGACTGAGATAAGCACCCCCAGCAGAATAGTGGCCTTCTTTCTGTCCCAACCTAAGCTATCGATCATGTAGGAGACTACCACCTCAAGAAGGGACACCGAGGAGGTCAGTGCGGCGAAGAAAAACAGCACGAAAAAGGAGGCCGCCCACAGCACTCCGCCGGGCATCTTGGCGAAAACCACGGGCAAAGTGATAAATGTCAGCCCAGCCCCCGCTCCTGGCTCCATGCCGAAGGCGAAGAGAGAGGGGAATATTATGAGCCCCGCCATAAGGGAGATCATAAAGGTCAGAAAGCATATCTGAAGGCTGGCCTTCGGGATATCGGTCTTATCGGGCAGGTAGCTTCCGTATATGACCATGGCCCCTATCCCCAAAGATAGCGAAAAGAAAGCCTGCCCCATGGCGGAGAGGACCACCTCGCCGGAGAGCTTAGAGAAATCGGGCTTCAGGAAAAACACCACTCCCTCCATAGCCCCTGGCAGCGTCAAGGCCCTGCCTATCAACAGTATCATGAGTATAAAAAGGGCGGGCATACAGAAGGTACATAGCCTCTCTATACCGCCGCTGACCCCCCTGAAGACCACTATGACAGTGGCAGCCATAAACAGCCCCTGATAAAACAGCATCTGCTTACCGTCGGAGATAAAGGCCTCGAATATCTTGGCTACCTCTCCAGAACCACTGGTAGAGATCAATCCAGTGAAGGACTTGAGCACGTAGGCCATGGTCCAGCCACCGATGACGCCGTAGTAGGACAGTATGACGAAAGCCGCAATCACGCCGATCCATCCCACCAGCCCCCAGTGTTTTCCCCCCAATCTGCGAAACGACCCTACGGCGTTAAGCCTTCCCTTTTTGCCTATTACGATCTCCGCCATCATAAGGGATATGCCTATGGTGAACACCAAAAAGAGATAGACAAGGACGAACACCGCACCGCCGGACTGTCCGGTGATGTACGGGAAACGCCAGATACTCCCCAGACCTATGGCCGACCCAGCCGCCGCCAGAATAAAGCCTATCTTGCTGCTCCATTCCCCTCTGCTTGACTCTGCTTTCATGAGAACCTCCTTAGTCTGAATAAAGTTTCAGGATAGACTACTCAGACTCAGTTTATCATGAAAAAAGCAGAAAACATAAAAGAACAAAAATACAAAATAAATAAAATAGACAGAAATATCTTTATTCCCAAAGAATCACTGGATCAGGAAGAGAACAAGGTATTGGAGAAAGAAGAAACCCACCGTGGCGTAGCCGTAAAAATCGACCTTAAAGGGCAACACAGAAACCCCGTCTTCGTAGCTCCTGCCCTCTCGCTCCAGACTCCGCCTCACCCCCGATGCGGTGTACTCCTTTCCGTAGGCCTCGGAGTTCCCGAAGATCAGGCTTATCCCGTAGCCCAAAAGAAGGGTCAGCACACCTCCGACGGCGGGATTCCACAGCCAGCTCAATCCCATAGCCCTTGATATCCATAGACATCCCAAAGTTCCCAGGACAAAACCCGAGGCGACGCCTCTATCGTTGGCCCTCACGGTGAACATAGCCAGAAGAAAAGCCCCACAGGCGGGACCGGAAAAATAGGATATATACTTGCCCACTACATCGAGAACCGACCTCACGGTGCCACCGAATCCCACTAGGACGAAAAACACCACGGCCACGCCGAAGAAGGCCGCCACAGCCATGGTGACCCTCAAAGAGGCGGGACCGGAGTCTTTTTTGAGATTTTTTTCGTAAACGTCTTTGATGAACACCGTGGTCATAGAGTTGAGCAAAGAGTCGACGCTGGACATGGCGGCGGCCAGGGTCCCCGATATGACCAGTCCGACGACGCCGACAGGGAGGTTTTCCAGTATGAAGGTAATCATCACGTCGTTGGCGTTAGAAAAGGGCCTACCGTCGAAGAATCTCCACAGAAGAAGCCCTACCAGCAAGGAGATAAAATAGATTACGCTCATAAAAAAAGCACTGGTCATAAAAGACAGTTTAAGCCCTCTCATGGACTTAGAGGTCAGAACCCTCTGTATCTGGACCTGATCGAAGCAAAAATACCGGACCCACATAAAAGTCCCTCCGATTAGGGAGGCCCAGAAGGTATTGGTATCGCCTAGGTCAAAGCTGAAGTTCAAAACCTTCATCTTTCCCCCCTCCCGAGCGACCTGGAGGGTCTCGAAAAACCCCATGTCCATCCCCTTCAGCCCGACGTAGATCACCGCGAAAAGCCCTCCCCATAGGACCAGCATCTGAGCAAAGTCGGTCCATATAACAGCTTTTATTCCCCCCATCACCGTATAGACGATGGATACCGCCACGATCACCGGAACCAGGACGACAAGATCCATGCCTGTGAGCCTCTGGAGTATCAGAGCGGGAATAAAGACCATAGAGCTGACCTGTATCAGCGAGTTTACGAAAAACTGGGCAACCGCCAATCCTCTGCTGAGAGGCCCCAACCTGCTCCCCATATACTCGTATATGGAGGTCACCTTAAGGGCGTAGAAGACGGGGGTGGTGACGGAGAGGGCGAAAAAAACCGCCAGAGGTACGGTTGCGTTGACCATAAAAGGGGCCAGCCCAGAGCCGTAGGCCCATCCAGGGGCCCCGATAAAGGAGTTGGCGCTGATCATAGTAGCAGCCACCGACAGGGACACAGGCAGCCAGGGCATAGACCGACCGGCCAGAAGAAAGTCCTCCTGATCCTCGTTTCCCCTTCCACAGAGATACCCAAGCCCTAGCACCGCCATCAGGTACACGCACACCACAGATAAATCCAACGAAGACACAATACATTCCTCCTTTTAGTTTAGATCATTGTCGTTGACAGAACTGACTTTTCGGCGTAGACTCTTCGAAACCGGTATCGGGACCGGTTTCGAAGAGAGCCACAAAGAAACACGGCCATGCAGTACAATCTCGATGGGAAGACAAAACACGAGGAGATGACTGATATGTCCGTGACCATAAACCACATAGCTATAGCAGCGAAAGTATCTAAATCGGTGGTATCCAAGGTTATCAACGAAAGGCCCGACGTAGCACCGGAGACAAGGGAAGCGGTCCTAAAGGTGATAAAGGACCTAGGCTATGTCCCCAGCAACAAGGCTCGCAACCTGTCTCTAGGCATAAACAAAGACATCGCTGTGGTCCTTCCGTCGGACAACTCGGTCTACCGAAACCTGCTGTTCTCCCTCTACCGGATACTATCCCCAAAAGGCTACGACCTCTCCTTCCATATAACCGACCACGACGGAGACAGGGAGACGGAGATACTTAGGTCCATAAGGGCCAACAGGCTCATGGGGCTGATCTACTTCATAGACCCCGACGGGGGACATTACAGGGAGAAAGTCATAGCGGGGCTTAACATTCCATCGGTGATACTGGGAGACGGACCGGGGTTCTCCGGTATGGACAGGGTTCTATGCCCCGAATCTGAGATGACCCAGGCCATGGCGGAGATAATCGCCGCACACCGAGGTCGTACCCTATTTCTGTCGATGCCCGAATCCAAAGAGTACCAGAGGAGGAGAAACGACCTTGTAAAGCTCTCCCTAGGTAAAGCGGGATGTCCCCTAAAGGATATCACGTTTTGCCCTGGATCGCAGGTGTCGGACGAAGAAGGATACGCCCTTATGGAAAAATTTTACGATCCTCGACATACCCTCATCTGCTCCCTGAGCAACGTCTACACCAAGGGGGTCTTCCGATTTCTGAGGGACAGAGGACAGCTTGAAAGGACCGCCAAGGTGATCACCCTAGGGGATGTATCCGATTTTGAGCACCAAATTCTGGGCTGCCGATCGATCTCCATGCCGGTGGATGTCTTAGCGGAGGAGGCGGCAAAGGCCCTGATAGACAGGACCGAAAAGCCCAAAGGGCAGCCTAAGGTAATACAGATCCCGCCGAGGATCTTATAGATCTACTACAGAGGAGGTAGGGCCGTTGCCGGATAAGGAAAAAGAAAGCCAGAAGCTTATAGCTGGCGAGAACACGGAGGAATCTAAGATGAAGGACGGAAAAAAGGGGAACGTGGTTTTCACAGGAGATTCTAAGCAAGTAGTATCGGTAGGGCATCACGACTACAACGAGTTCTCTAAGCTGGAGCGAAAACCCCAGGGGATGAAGGGATTCAACCCGGAGTACAGGGACTTCGTGGAATACATCATGAAGATAACCCACACCATCTGGGAGGAAAAGAGCATCGGCCTGATCTACGACACCTACAGCAACAACGTGGTGATGCACTTAGGATCCACCAACGCCAGCGGCATCCAGGGGGTCATATCCGGGACGATGCAGACCCTTTTCGCCTTCCCGGACAGGAGGCTCATAGGCCAAAACGTCATATGGTCCCCCCACGGGGAGAAGGGCTACCTGTCCTCCCACAGGATCCTGTCCACAGCAACAAACCTCAACCCCAGCAGCTTCGGACCGGCCACGGGGAAAAGGATCAACTTCAGGACCACCGTGGACTGCGCCGCGGAGGATAACCGCATATACGAGGAATGGCTCGTCAGGGACAACCTCTGGATCGTCAGACAGCTCGGTTTCGACGTTTTCGACGTAGCCCGCAGGATGGCGAAGGCCACTCAAAACGACGGAGGTCTCCACGTCGCCGTCAACGGTATGGGAGAGAACAAAATGGGCCAGTACTCCCCTAAGCTCCACGCTCCTAAAGACGACTCAGCAGGGGAGTTTATCCTTGAGATGTTGAGCCGGGTCTACAACTACAGGCTTTTCAACGAAGTAGACCGGTTCTACCACGATAACGCCGTGGTCCACTTCGTCTGCGATCAGGACATGACGGGAAAAGAGCAGATAAAGGGAATGCTCATAAGCCTGTTCTCCTCCTTCCCCAACGGCGCACTGGTGATAGAGAGGGTCACATGCAACGAAAAGGCCGACGGCAAAGGCCACGACGTGGCGGTCAGATGGAGGATAAACGGCGTCAACGAGGGATTCGGCTACTTTGGATCCCCTACGGGAAAACACGCCACGATCCTGGGCATATCCCACTTCTCCGTCAAAGACGGCAAAATCGATGAAGAGTGGATCACCTTCGACGGAATGGACGTCCTAAAACAGCTCATATCCGTAGAAGAGTAACCTAAAAAGAGTAAAAAGAGGAGGAGAGTACATATGTCGACACAAAACGCCGAGCCCCAGGACTCAGGGCTGATAATACTCGGTCCCGACAGGAGCAACGTCCAGAGGTTTATAGCCTTCGGTTCCATATTGGTGGTCTATTTTTTCTACTGCTATAACTTCATGCTCAGCACCTTCGTGCGGCCCACACTGACCGCAGCCACCGCAGCAGGGGGATACGGCTTCACCCTAAAACAGGCGTCCTCCATCTTCGCCGTAATGTCCTTCGGGACAATCCCTGGAACTATCGTTTTCGGCCTACTGTCCTCCAGGATAGGGAAAAAACGGACCCTCATAACAATAGCGGTTTGTATCGGCCTGACCACCTTGATCCCCCTGCTTGCCCCGGATAACTACACCCTCTGGCGGGTCGCTAGGTTCATGGGAGGATTCTCCTTAGGCGGGGTTTTCGGGACAGCGGTCCCCCTTGTAACCGAGATGTTCCCCCAGAGATACCGTGGGAAGCTGGCGGCCATCCTCACCAGCACCTTCTCCGTGGCGATGATATTCGCCGGATCGCTCTACGGATCCCTTGGAGACGCCAACTGGAGGGTTCTGGTCTACACCGCCGCCATACCCCCTCTGATAGGGGCACTGCTGGTGTTCTTCACCGTCCCCGACGACTTCAGCCTCACCCAGGACAGAAGGCAGGAAGCGGCCCAGAGAGGTGAAAAGATAAACTACTTCAGCATGTACCGAGGTAAATACCTCCTCATAGGGATAGGGGTAATCCTTCTTTCAGGATTTAACTTTATGGCCTACTCGGCCTACTCCAACAACGCCACCAAGTTCCTGAGGGACGGACTGGGCATGACCGCCGCCACCGCGGGAGCCATATACAGCCTTCAGGGCATAGGTCAGCTCATAGGCTACAACGTCTGGGGCTTTATAGCGGACAGGTTCGGCAGGAAGGTCCCGGCGGTGGGTATGCTCCTTTGCGCCGTTTTAGTCTTCGCCTTCCTCCAGCTTGGACCTCAGGACGTCTCCACCTTCAGGATAGTATCGGCCCTTCTGGGCTTCTGTATCGGGTTCTCCGGAGCCTGGGGCGCTTACTACACCGAGCTTTTCCCGAGACGGTTCAGCGGCCTGGCGGCTGGGATATCCTTTAACGGAGGAAGGCTGATCTCCACCTTTGGCCTTCCGGTCATAGCGGGAATGGCGACGACTCCCGACACTATGCCTATCATATTCAAGACCGCCATGGCCATATTCGCAGCGGGAAGCGTCATCTGGCTTTTCCTCCCTGAGACCTTAAACAGGCCCAGGGAAGACTGAGAAAGAGGTGTTTTAGTTGACGTCCTATCAGGAAAGCAAGGATCTTGTAAGGGCCTACTTCGCCGAGATGGAAGGGGCCTCGGAGGATACAGTTGCGTCGGTTCTGGATAAGTACACCACGTCGGACTACCGATTTTACGGGGTCCACCCCTTCAACGAGCTGACCGGCAGCGACGCGGTGGCGGAGGCCCTTTGGAAGCCCCTCTACCGCTCTATGGGGCCCGTGCAGAGACGACAAGACATATTCATAGCGGGAACCAGCGAGATCGGCGGAGAACAGTGGGTCATAAGCATGGGCCACTTTATGGGGCTTCTGGACCGACCATGGCTGGGCATACCGGCCACGAGGAAGATGGCCTTTTTGAGGTACGCCGAGTTCAACTGCGTGAAAGACGGCAAAATATGCCAGACCGGATTTTTCTGCGACATAATAGGGGTCATGCACCAGCAGGGGATCAACCCCCTCCCCATCCAGACCGGGGCGTCTTTCGTCTATCCCGGCCCCAGAACCCACGACGGCCTTCTCTTCGGCCATCAGGACCCTGAAGAAGGCGTAAAGACCCTGGCTCTGGTGAACAGGATGGTCGACGACCTGACGGAGCTCAACAAAAGCGGCCTCGATAGATGCCCACCGGAGCTTCTGGCCAAAACCTGGAAAGAGGACATGATCTGGTACGGCCCAGCGGGCATAGGGGCGACCTACACCATAAGGCGATACCAGGAACAGCATCAATATCCCTTCAGGGAGGGGCTGAGGGACAAGGTGTTCAACGGACACGTCTGTCGCCTCGCCGAGGGGAACTTCGCCGGATTCTTCGGATGGCCCAACCTGACCCACACCGCAGCAGGAGGCTTTATGGGTCTCCCTGCGTCGGACGTAAAGACCCACATGAGGGTCGTGGATATGTACCGAAGGGAAGGGGACAAGCTGGCGGAGAACTGGGTCCTGATAGACATACCTTACTGGCTTTTGCTCCAGGGAGTGGACGTCCTGGAGAGGACGAAGAGCATCGTAAACTGTTAGGAGGTGTCGTACTGTGAGAAAGTCCTTTAGACTATCGACTCTGGCGTTGCTGGTGGTTTTGATCTGGAGCGGGATACTTTCGGCGGACGCAAAGGCCATCAGGTACGGAGGTGCCGTGGGCTGGAGTCCCCTCATGGTCAAGGGCGACAACGGCCGTATCGTAGGGGTGGCGGTCGACGTTATGAACGAGCTAGGCAACAGACTCCACAGGCCGGTAGAACTATCGGAAGAGCTGCCCTGGAAAAGGCTCATGGACTACGCCGAAAAAGGCGAGATCGACGTAGTAGCAGGTATCTACAAAACCGAGGAAAGGGAGAAGGTTTTCCTGTTCTCCCAGCCCTTCATGGTCAACACCGCCAAGCTATTCGTCCTGAAGGACAACATCTTCACTGTGAACGACCTCCAGGATCTTAAAGGCAAATCAGGCGGTAAACCCTCCGGAGGAAGCTTTGGGGAGAAGTTCGACTCCTTCGCCGCCGCAAACCTGAAGATGAACGAGGCAGTCAACAAAGAGACCCTCTACAAAATGTTGCAAGGCAAGAGATTTGACTTCGTGGTGATGGACGGAGACGACGGCATGGCGTACCTGGCTAAAAACGGCCTCCAGGACGACATAAAAATGCTGGACTTCGACGTAAACACCGTCAAGGTCTACCTGGCCATATCAAAAAAATCCCCGGTAGCCGACATGGTAGGGGACATCGACAAAGCCCTGTTGGATATGGAGTCCGACGGAACCCTCCAAAGAATAGCGGACAGCTACAGAAACTAAAGCAAAAGCCCGGCGATAAATCGCCGGGCTTTAGCTTTTGCATACTACACCTATTCGGGACATATCAAACCATGTTGTCGCGCCATTTTATCGTTTATAACCGCTACGGAGGCAGGCGCAAAAGCCCAGGTTCTCACAGTTGAGTTCATTGCGATATTTAAGGCATCCTGGAGGGGCGGCAACCATGAATCCCGGTGTCCATTTATCACCAGTATAAATCTGACGTCCGACCGGGCTAGATCCAGGTCTTTGAAGTCCTCAGGAAGCTCCCCTTCGGCAATAAGGTGCCTTCCAAGGCAACAGGACCATCCTAGGGAGAACGCGTTCACAAATTTTTCGCGAATCTCCGCTATAAAATCATCAAAGTTCTGCCGATTTTCTTCCTTAGGGGAACTTGATTTAGCCTCGATTACCCAAATCGCCGTCTTCTCTGGCTTTTTTCTCAGCAGCAGAAACTCGGCTATTTTAATCTTTTTCCTAATATGCCGATAGGTCTCGCTTTTCTCGATGTAGAAGCATAGATCGGAGGGATAGGGACCGAAGGTCATGCCCGATTCCTCGATTAGCTGGTCACTCATGTCAGGCTCAACCCTACCTCTTCTCTGTAGAGTCTTATCGACTCATCTACGATGGGATTTTCCAACATGCCATCCTTTAGGTCGGAGAAACTCCAAAAATCTCCATCCGCTGACGCTACAGGGATCGAAAATCCTCTCTCTTGAGCGATCAAAAACAGTTTTTTCACCACAAAATAGGAGTGGCTAGCCAAAAAAAACTGTATGCCACGATCGGCGAGCATCGCGACGATATCCATAAAGTTAGATATCGCCACAGGATGTAACGCCGACTCCGGTTCATCGATAAACACTATTGAGCTAGTGTCAAGATAACGATTACCTAAAAGAGTGTCCAGAATAGCGATTTTTTTTGTGCCCTCAGCGGTAACGCCGATGGGAAATTTCTGATTTCCCACCTTAAATTGCCAACGAGCTGACGCTTCATCGTATTCGACCCGACCACCGAGAATATCCGCCAAAGTCTGCCGAGCCATGGCAAATTCAGCGTAGTTCCTGCCCATTTTAGGCGATTGACGCAGAGCTCTGGCAAGATCGAGATAGGTATCGTCAAAGCCAAATGATTTGTCCTGCTCTCGGGATTTCAGGATAATCCCATGTAAAGACAGCACCTCTTTAGCGGGTAGGAAGATAGAATTGCTAGACCTCGGTGGGACGTTATTTTCCATAGACAATATCTGTTTCGTAGTGTCCCTTCCAAAACTATAAACAAATTTTTCTTTATTTAATTTTATGCGAAAGGCTAAAGGGCTATCCGCCCCTTTGGTTACAAGATCGCCAATTCTGTCCGGCTGGAATGTCCAGTACAGTTTTTCGGCGATAATTTCCGATGCCGTTCGGATGTCATCCCCTCGCCTATAATCCTCTATGGTACGCACCGCGCTGTAAAGAGCCTTTAGAAGAAAGGTTTTGCCCGCTCCATTACCACCGATAACAAGATTAATTTTACCGAGATTTTGCCAGCTTAAATTAACGAGAGGGCCAAAATTTTTGAGCTCGACTTCATCTATCATGCTCCCTCCTCCTCCTTCTTCACCAACCACTCATATATAGCTATAGATCAAGACTGTAAGCTACGTCTTTTGAGGATATGTCCCATAAACTCAAGCAAGGTCATGGCCGCTATGCGACAGGTGGCGCCGGAGGGATCGTACTGCGGAGCCACCTCCACCAGGTCGAGACAGACCACGTCGAACCTCCGGGCTATGCCCCTCAGTATGGCGGCCACCTCCTGATAATACAGTCCCGCCGGCATGGGGGAGCCCGTTCCGGTGACCAACGATATGTCGAACACGTCTATATCCACGGTGACGTAGTAACCGTCGGCCTCGGGAATAGCCTCCACCACCGCCTCAGGGGCTATCCTTCGGACCTCCGACGCAGTAACGAGCCTGCTGCCGTAATCCCTGGCGTCGTCGAAATCCTCTTTCCTGCTGCTCCCTACCCCCCTGAGACCAATCTGGGTCATCGGCCCTATGTGATCCATCTCGGACATACGCCTCATAGGGCTTCCGTTGCCGAACCTCTGGCCTCCGGGAGCCATGGACCAGTCCAGATGGGCGTCCAGCTGGATCACTCCCACGGTTCCCCCTATCTCGCTAAGGGCACGACCTACCGGTATTGATATGGAGTGATCTCCGCCGAGGACCACCGGAGTCGCTCTCCTCCTAAGGATCCTCCTGACCGAGTCCTCCACGTTGGCGAGGGAGCTCTCCATGTCGCCCTGGACCACGTCGGCATCGCCGCAGTCGACGATCCTCCAGGGATCGCCCAGAAAAACCTCGTCCAGCTCGGGATCGTAGAATCCCTTGGCCCCTCTGGCGTACTGGGTCGAGGCCTCCCTTATCCTCCTGGGGCCCAGCCTTGTGCCGCTCAGAAAGCCCACGCCAAGGTCGTAAGGGACACCGAGCACCGCCATATCCGCCTCAAGACCATCTACATCCCCGCAGATGGGGTATTTTCCGAAAGAACATATGCCCGTTATGGGCATATTCACCTTTTCCATTCTAACCACCTCACTTAGGCTCAAATGTAACACACTTTTTGAGGATAGAGATCAGATCGTCCACGTAGGAAGGTATATAACGGTCCCTCCTGCGAATTATGTAATATGGGACCTTAACGTCTCGGTCTCCCACAAAAAAATAGCGCACAGGTTTAGGATAGTTGTCATAGCTGGTAACTTAGTAGATTTAACCTCTAGCCAGTCAAAGATCAATTAAAATTGCTAGCGTTCTTTTCTATTCTAGAGCATCATAATCTAACGAACCATATCCTTGAA